>CAZTPE010000142.1:0-6891 GCA_964614545.1 uncultured Ectothiorhodospiraceae bacterium | reverse complement strand
TGATATTGAGATGCTTCGGCCCCGCGGCATCAGCGGTGATGTACGGCAGGTTGATGTCGGTCTGCTGGGTCGAAGACAGCTCAATCTTGGCCTTTTCGGCACCCTCTTTCAGGCGTTGCAGGGCCAGCGGATCGTTGCGCAGATCAATGCCCTGATCCTTTTTGAATTCATCGACCAGAAAATCGATCAGGCGCTGATCGAAATCTTCGCCACCGAGGAAGGTGTCACCATTAGTGGACAACACTTCCACCTGATGCTCGCCGTCGATGTCGGCCAGCTCGATGATGGAAATATCAAACGTACCACCACCCAGATCGTAGACGGCAATCTTGCGATCACCCTCTTTCTTGTCCATACCAAAGGCCAGGGCCGCGGCGGTGGGCTCGTTGATGATGCGTTTCACTTCCAGACCGGCGATCTTGCCCGCATCCTTGGTGGCTTGGCGCTGCGAATCATTGAAGTAGGCCGGCACGGTGATGACCGCCTCGGTTACGGTCTCACCGAGATAGTCCTCGGCGGTCTTCTTCATCTTCTGCAGCACGCGGGCAGCGACTTCCTGCGGCGCCATCTTTTTGCCATTGACCTCGACCCAGGCGTCGCCATTGTCGGCGGCAATGATCTTGTACGGCACCAGCTCGATGTCCTTTTGCACCTCTTCATCGGTAAACTTGCGGCCGATAAGGCGCTTGATGGCATACAGGGTGTGGGCCGGGTTGGTGACGGCCTGACGTTTGGCCGGCGCACCGACGATGACTTCACCGTCATCGGTAAAGGCCACCACCGATGGCGTGGTGCGATCACCCTCGGCGTTTTCAATAACCCTGGGCTCGCCGCCTTCCATCACTGCCACGCAGGAGTTGGTGGTGCCCAGGTCAATACCAATAATCTTTCCCATGGTTCGTTCTCCGATCTATTCCTAATTATCTGTTTTAAATTCTGACTGTTACGCTTTGCACTACTAGATATGGGTGATTGCTGTCTTTTCAAGTCTTGGCTTTCGACACCACCACCATCGCCGGGCGGATCAACCGGTCGTTGAGCTGATAGCCCTTCTGCATCACCGCTATCACCGTGTTGGGCGCGTGCTCTTCGCTTTCTTGCATGGACATGGCCTGATGCTGCTCGGGATTAAAGGTCTCGCCGACGGGATCGATCTCCTTGATGCCCGACTTCTCCATCGCCGCGCTGAGCATCTTCAGGGTCAGCTCGGTGCCTTCGCGCAACTGCTTGATCGCCTCGGCAGCATCCGCCTCGCCGCTGGCGGCAGCCAGGCCCATTTCCAGACTGTCTTTCACCGGCAGCAATTCCTGGGCGAATTTCTCCAGCGCGTACTTGTGCGCGTTTTCCACATCCTGTTTGGCGCGCCGGCGCAGATTCTCCAGCTCGGCATTAGTGCGCAGCACCTGGTCCCAGTGCTCATCCGCCTTGCCACGGGCGTCTTCCAGCAGCAGGGTCAGCTCCTCGTGGCTGGGGGCCTCACCCCGTGCCGCGCCCTCTTCAACCACACCTTCCACAGCACCCTCGGTTTCCGGGGCTTCTGGTGTCGATTGTTCGTTGTTCGTCATTATTGGTCTCCACAAGCCGTTTCTGATTCTGAAATTCAACAGGCCAACTCTGCTGTGGCCTGTGGGGAAGGTATGGGCTAATTCCGCGGATTCAAGACACGGCCGAGTAATTTCGCCGTCACATCCACCACCGGGATGATGCGGTCATAGGCCATGCGCGTGGGGCCGATAACCCCGAGTACGCCCAGCACCTCGTCATCAGCGGAAGAATAGGTAGCGGTGACAACGCTGCAATTGTCGAACACCTCGTAGCCGGATTCCTGGCCGATGAATATCTGCACCCCCTGCGCCTGCAGGGACTTGTCGAACAAATCCAGCATCGCGCGCTTCTCGCTGAAGGCCTCGAACAACTGGCGAAGCCGCGTCACGTCGGCCATCTCTTCATAGCCCATCAGATTGGTCTCGCCCGCCAGCACGTAGTCCTGTGCCCCCGCATCACCCTCGGATGTCTGCTGCGCCATGTCGATGGCCGAGCGCATCAGGCGATCAATGTGCTCGCGGTCACCCTGCATTTGATTCAGCAGATCGTGCCGTACCGCCGACAGATCCCGACCCTCAAATTGTGCATTGAGATAGTTAGCGATACGTTCCAGCTCCGCCCGGCTGTATGACCGCGAGGTCTGGATCACCCGGTTCTGTACATCACGCTCGTTGATCACCAGGATCGCCAGTACCCGGTTATCCGACAGGGGCAGGAACTCGATATGCCGCAGCGCCTCCTGTTTCTGGAACGGCAGCATCACCACCCCCGCCATGCGCGTCAGCCCAGACAGCATGGCCGAGGCATTTTCCAGCAACGTCGAGGTATCCACTTCGGCATCCAGCTGCTCGGCGATGGTCTGCACCTCCGGTTCGCCCAGCGGCTTGACGGACACCAGATTGTCGATGAACAGACGATAACCCAACTCGGTCGGCACACGCCCGGCGGAGGTATGCGGTGCATGCACCAGCCCCAGGCGCTCGAGATCCGCCACCACATTGCGAATAGTGGCCGGGCTCAGATCCAGCCCGCTGTCCTGCGCCAGGGTCTTCGAGCCCACCGGCTGACCATCGCGGATATGGCGCTCGATCAGGGCCTTGAGGAGGTACTGGGCACGTTCATTGATGGCGGGTTCAGTCACGGGAAGGAATAATTCTACTTGGCTGCGTTAACACTTCATTTAGCACTTACTATACATGAGGTCTGTGCAGGGGTTTTCAAATGACGGTTTCAAATGACAGCAAAACCAGCCTATGAATCGGCCACCAAAAGCGGCTACTTTAGCACCCCCATGGGTAGAGTGCTAAGTCTCATTTTAGGCCGGCCTCATTATTGAGAGCGGCACAGGAGACCGTTTTCCCGCACATGTGCATCTTACATAGAGCAATCTTAACGTGCGGTCTTAGCCGTCGCAGGCCTTGCACCCAAAAGCTTTATGGCGGGCGCTAGTCCGTTTAGAGGACGCAAATGGTTATTACCCATGTGCCGACAAATTCTGTTGCGGATCCTGCCTAACAGCAAGCGACAACCCGAAGGAACGTAATACAGCGATCAGGCTGGAAAGCCTGGGATTACCATCTTCGGACAAGAGGCGATACAGGCTTTCTCTGGACAGGCCTGTTTGCCTGGATAGTTTAGCCACACCACCAGTGGCATTGGCAACATTTCTGAGCGCCATTAACAGTACCCGCTCTTCACCATCTTCCATGGCTGCATTGAGATATTCGGTAATATCTTCCACTGTTTTCAGGTAGTCTTCTGGTTTGTAGGGTACAGCCCTTTGTTTATTGGTCATGGTATTGCCTCCAATAATATTTCGCTTTCTCTATATCTTTACTCTGGGTTGATTTATCTCCGCCACAAAGCAAAATCACCAGCTTGTCACCATCCCAGCCGTAATAAACCCGATAACCTTTTCCTTCAGGAATTCGTAATTCGCGAACACCTTCACCTACGGACTTCCAGTCCCCTTCCAATCCTAAAGTGAGGCGGTCAATTCGGATCTGGATTCTCTTTTTCCGCTCGTTTGTCCTTCAACCCAGCAATCCATTTATCGAAAGGAACCGCACCAATCTCATCCTGAAATTTGTATATTTCTATCATAACACTGACTGTAGCTTATAAGCTACACAATAAAAAGCCCGTTCAACCACCACCCTAGTGATCCATGCGGGAAGTTCTGTGACTAAGGAGCACAGTGAGAAGGTGCAGATCAAGGCGGCAAAACGCTGGAATGGGGGTTCCATTTCGAGTTTTGCCAACGCAGAGATGCGCCTTCTCACGAAGCGAACAGTGACATAACTTTCCGCATGGACCACTAGGCGGTGAAACTCAAAAAGGCTCTGCCGTACCGGCGAGCAAAAAAGATAATGGCCTCCTTCAAAAACCAGCAAGTTCAATGCCTCCGTGGTCCATCGATACAAACTTGATGGGCTAGGAATAGGTGTAGCATAATCCACACCATATGGCATGACCAACCATATGGCGGCACAATTGATCTTTCGGGATAAATACGTCTATGCCGATAGAGCCATTCGCGAAATGGTGCTTTGGCGTTTACCGGACACTGATAGCGAGAGGCTACATGGCCTTAAGTACCGGCGGTATTACGGCCATCCCGGCAAGTGCCTGGTCCGCTAGAAAACAAGCGGGAACGACGCGTCCTATTGGGGCTCCAATTTGAAATCATCATCCGGATTTGGCTTCAAGATGATGCTCTAAATATTCCTTAACCATCTCTTTCTTCATCAACAGGCCTATGTTACCGCTCACTCCTCTATCACGTCCTCGGCAGCAACTATCTTGCGCAAACGTGCAAAGGTGCGCATTCCCTCAGTGGCATCGAAATCTGCATAGTCGGGATTGTTCGCTTGCAGATAATAGTCACCATCACCTCGTTTTCTCACTACCCTCAGGACATATTGCTCATCACCACTCACATCCTGTCGCTCCACGGCCATGATCTGGTTGCTGATCGAACCGGCGCGGTCAGCGTTAACCAGTTCCAGTAATAAATAATCACCGTCGCAGATTGGTTGCTTGCCGCCATTCATGGAATTTCCTGAGGCACGTGCTATGAAATGGCGTGAAGGATCGGCGCGATACTGCGGGGGTATTTTCACCACAGTCTCATTTTCGCTGTCCGCGTTTTTGAAATGACCACAAGCGATTTTGAGGTTGGGGAAGAAGGGAATCTCATCCCAGTCTTGACCCGCCTCCACATTGACTTTCGCACCCTCCCGATCCATATACATGGCTAGCTTGTAGTCCACCAACTCCTGCACCATGTTACGAAAAGCTTCACGGTCTTCGGTGGCCAGTTCGAAAGTGGGCGTTAAGCGATTGTCTTCCAGACTAAAAAATATTTCACCCTCTCTTCTATTGCCGCCAATAAAGGCATTTACCGGATTGGAGTTCCAGTAAGTGAGCCATTGGCCGGGCCGTGTAACGAGGACATCGGCCAGGTTCTGAAAACGTTCGGGCAAATCTTTCATCATCAGCGGTGGCCGACGCAACAGAACCTCGCCGGAGCGGATCGCCAGATCGCGGGTGGTCTGTGGATGGACAAAACCATCGAGTTCCAACAGCGCCTCCAGCAACACCATCTTGTACGACTTGGTCATAGCTGCCAGCTCGATCTCATGAAAATAAGATCGATGCCGCTGCAACACCGCTCGCTGAACCTCGTTCAGTCCTCCGCGCTCAGCGACCAAGTTAAACCAAGTGCCAAACTTGCTTCTGATATGTGCAAAATTCACCCCAGCACGATACATCTCAACTGCACTCGGCCGCTGTTGGTCCGTCGACTTCAGCAGTTCGTAGGTATCAACAATCCCCTCTGGCAGGCTCTTGATGACGTGTTGCAGAAAATCGATCACATCCAGGTCGTAATTGGCATAACAACCCTTGGGCAGCGGCAAATCATCATCCTGTTGCCGCCGGACAAATTCATGCAGGGAACGCACTCCAAACAACGATTCCGGTTTATTCAGGAACGCCTTGTGATTACCGATGAAATCCAACACCTGCACATAATCTTTGCCGGGATGCAGCCGCAGACCACGTCCCAGTTGTTGCAGGAACAGGATCTTTGACTCTGTAGGCCTAAGCATCATCACCGTGTCAATCGCGGGAAGATCGACACCCTCGTTGAACAGGTCGACCGAAAAGATCACTTCCAGCGCACCCGCTTCCAGCTGCCTCAACGCAGCATTACGCGGCAACTCCGACTCAGCATGTACCGCCGCCGCACGGATACCCGCCCGGGAGAAATAGTCCGCCATAAACTCTGCGTGAGAACGAGAGACACAGAACGCCAGGGTACGGCTCTGGCGCAGCTTTCGCCACACCGAAAGCGCATGCTTGGCACGGGCATGGGTAGCCAGTTTGTTACTCAGGTCACCGGGATTAAAACGCCCGTTGCGCCAAGGGATTTCAGTATAATCGACCGCCCGGTCATGGATGCCATGATAGTGAAACGGGCACAACAGATCCGCATTAATGCCTTCGATAAAATTTCTCTCGTAAACCAGATTGTCGTCACACAACGAGAGGATATCCGCCTGATCGGTGCGTTCTGGTGTTGCCGTCAGTCCGAGCATAAAGCATGGCTGAAAATGATTGATCAAGCGGCGATAGGTGTTGGAGTCTGCATGATGGAATTCATCCACCACGATGTAATCAAAGCAGTCCGGTGCAAACCGTTGCAAGTGTTCCGCTCGCCCCAGAGTCTGGATCGAAGCAAAGACAAAATCAGCCTCACCCTCCTTCGCCTTGCCAGTGTAGTAACCAATACTCGCCTCGGGCTGAATACGGGCAAAGGTCTCCTCCGCCTGCATCAGAATCTCTTCCCGGTGGGCGACAAACAATACCCGTTTAGCATTGAGTTGTTGCACATCAAAGGCCGCCAACCAAGTCTTACCCAGGCCGGTGGCCAACACCACCAGCCCGCGCCGATAATCCGCAGACCGGGAGACCTGCAATGCCACCAACGCCTCGGCCTGAATCTCGGTAGGGATGGCGGGCGGGGATTCCTCTTCCGGCTCACCGCTGACCATCCGCAAAGACACCTTGCGCCGTGCCGCATAGTCATCGACCCACGCATGAGAGAGTGGAAACGCCCGCAAGTCAGAAAACAGCGCCTCAAACTTACCGAGGATTTCAAGAAACTTCGCTGAATCCGCCGGGTAATCCACCCTTAGATTCCACTCCAAACCACGGGTCAGCGCCATGTTGGAAATATTGCTGGAACCGACAAAGGCACAACCTTCTGAAATGGCTTCACCATCACGACGCAGAAAGATATAGGACTTGATATGAAAACTGGGATCGCCAGCCGTAGAAAAC
>CAZTPE010000141.1:0-6931 GCA_964614545.1 uncultured Ectothiorhodospiraceae bacterium | reverse complement strand
GACAAACTTCACATCATTTTCTTTAATGGTATTCAGAACGTCTTGAGCAGACATTGCGTGCCCTCCAGTGTTTTCAGTAAGTTTTAAGCGTGGATTGCTGTGTCATCAGTAGTGATTCTGATTCTTTCATTTTCCGGCTAACAGCAGAAAATATGCCATTTGCTGAATTTATTGATTAATCAACGAGTTCCGGGAATGCGCGGTTTTGTTCGTGATCAGGTTGCGTCGGCTTGGTGCAATAAGGCGGATATCTTGCACTGTTTTTGTGCGTTTCGCGGCCCCTGCTATGGTCCTTAAACCTAGATTAATAAAAGCTGACCTGGACATCTGCGATGCTGTCTTCCTCCTCGGCGAGGCGGGCCAGCTGCCGTGCAAGGGCCTTGGCCTGATCAATATCCCGCACTTTTTGCAGCGGCAATGATACCTCTACATGGATTTTACCGTCCAGATAATGCAGGCGGACATGGTCGGCGTCAGGTGTTTCTTCGATGCCTTGCCAGCGCCGCTGTAGCAGCGCCAGCACCTCATCACGCATGGGCAGGTCACTACTGGGTGCGCTGACTTCATCGTCCTCGGGGTCGATGTGTACCATGACCTCGGTGATGCCGTCCACTTTCTCCATGACCGCCTGGCGCACCCGCTCGCTGATCAGGTGGCCCTCGGAGACGCTGCTCTTCGGATCGACGAGGATGTGCACGTCCACCAGGCCGTCATTGGCCATGCGCCGGGTACGCAGCATGTGCAGGGCCTCGACGCCGTTCACGGACAGGATGGCGGCGCGGATCTTTGTCACCTGCTCGGGCTCCATGGCGCGGTCGATGAGCTCCTGTGCGCTGTGCCAGGCCAGTTCGGCGCCGATCTTGCCGACCATGGCGCCGACGGCGATGGCGGCCACGGCATCGAGCCAGGGCAGGCCATTCATGGCGCCGGTGATGCCGATCACCACCACCACCGATGAGATGGCGTCGGAACGGCTGTGCCAGGCATTGGCGCGCAGCAGCTGGCTGTTCAGCCGGTTGGCCACCCGCATCGTGTAGTGGTAGATGGCCTCCTTGGCGACGATGGAGATGGTCGCGACGCTCAGTGCCAGCCAGCCGGGATGGGGCAGCAGCTCAGGATTGAGCAGGCGCAGGCTGGCGTCGTAGGCGATGCCGATGGCCACCGCCAACAGCGCCACGCCCAGTACCACCGTGGCCAGGGTCTCGATGCGGCCGTGGCCGTAGGGATGTTCCTCATCGGCGGCCCGGGAGCCGTGCTTCATGGCAAGCAGCACGATGACGTCGGTGGCCAGATCCGACAGGGAGTGTACGCCGTCGGCGATCAGCGCCTGCGAGTTGCCGATGAAGCCGACGACGATCTTCGCCACGCCCAGCAGCAGATCCACCACCGCGCCGACCAGGGTGACGTGGCGCGCCTCGCTGTAGCGTTCGTCGTGGGTCAGCGGGGCATGCCCGTGGTGGTGGCCCATCAGTCGTCGCTGTCGCCGACGCGCACGGTGATGCTGACTTCACCGTCTGACTCGCGGGTGGCGATGACCTCGTGGCCGTTGATACGGCTCCAGGCGGGCACGTCGTTGAGGGCGCCGTGGTCGGTGCAGAACACCTCCACGGTGTCACCGGGCTTCAGCGTGGCGACGAGGTTCTGGGTCTTGATCACCGGCATCGGGCACAGCATGCGGCGGGCGTCGAGTTCGTAGTGGCTCATAGGTTTTCCGGGCTGGATGATTGTTAGCGCCACATAGTTTACTCCCTCTCCCTTCGGGAGGCAGCACAGGAGACAGCGGTAGGATATCAAATAGTCGGTGCGCCAGGCGACGCGGGACGCCGTTGTCTGGGGGATATCCCCCAGACTGCGTCCCTGTTAGGTTACGCCCGAGCGGCGTAGTGGGGAGAGGCTTTGGGTGGTGGGTGCGACCCGCCGTGTCAATCGTCCGTATGGCGGTGTGACGACACCCCCTAGTCAATTCTCATCAAATATCTCTATGCTGGCCTTGCCTCTGAGTTCTTCAATGTGTGCGGCAATCATTTGTGGCTTACGCTGGTTCTGCAGATACCGCTTGATGAAATCCCTGACTTCTTCATAGGGAATCGTCCCTGCCGGCCTTTTATCAATCAGTTTTACGATGTGGTAACCAAACTGTGTCTCGAATACATCGCTTACCTCATCTTTTTTCAAGGAAAACACCACTTCGTCAAACGCCGCAGGCATGTAGTTTCTCTTGATATACCCAAGGTCGCCGCCGGCCTCGGAGCTGTCGGAGTGTTCTTTGGCAAGCTCGGCAAAGTCCGCACCTTCAACAATCATGCGCCTGAGTTCCCCGGTCTTTTGGCGAATTTTCTCTTTTTCTGCGGGCACGGTATCTTCTTCAACGCTCAGCAGAATGTGGTTCAGGCGCACAGCCTCATCCCTTTTGAAAGGCTTTTGTTCATAAAATAAATGTATTTTTTCCTCAGGGATCTGCGGATCGACCAATCCCTGGCTCTTTAGGTACTCATCCATAAGTAGCTTGCGTTTGGTGGTTGCCAACAGTTGCTCGGCGGTCAGGTTGTAGCTTTTCAGGTAGCCTTGAAAGCGCTCCTCGGAGCCGAGCCTTGTCTTTATGGATTGTAATGTCTCTTCGGCTTTATTATCGATGTCGGGAATGTCGATGGCCTGCGTCTGGCTTGCCTGATACAGAAGCTCCTGTTCGATGATTTTCTCGAGTGCGTTCCTCTTTGCGGTACTTGTCGAATCGGTGCGCGGATTCTTGTGCTTTCGCAATTCTTGACGAAGCTCCATCTCAATTTGGTGCTCAAAAATCGGTGTGCCGTTGACCTTTGCCAATATCTTTTCGGACTCTTCCGAGAGCGTCTCCTTCTGCTCGTTGCATGCCGACAAGGTAAGGGCGAGGCAGGGTAAAAGCCACATAAAATAGCTCGCCATGTTATGTGTTTTCTTGCTCCATTTAATCAATGTTTACTCCTTTCGCTCTTGTTTAGGATAGTGATATCTGCGAAGGCATCGATGCTTCCGAAGGGGACGAAGATAAGTTCAAAAGCGGTGCCGGTGGCATCCAGATTGAAGGTGATCTGCTGGGGAGATGCACCCCCGGGAATGTTGAAAATATGACTCGTCATCAAGTCTGTCCGGGCGCGATAGTTCTCGACAACCAAAACGAGCACCGCATCGAGGGAATCGTTTTCTATGGTTATTTGATAGGAGGCATCTTCGAGGGTGGTTATCTTCAGACTGTCAGACCACGTTAGCTCTCTAACCAGGCTTATGGATATGACGGAAGGGGTGGCCGTGGCTCCGGTCACATTCACCAGGCCGAACCCATATTGCTCATCGCGTCCAGGCTCTCCCAGATCCATGGCGGTCGCCTGTAACCTCTGTCGCACATCCAGGTTGTTCACCAATCCATCATTGTTTACATCGCCCACACCCGCAGCCAACACCAGGGCTGCAGTGCCGGTGACATGGGCGGTGGACTGGGAAGTGCCGCTTAGCTCGGTATAGCTGTTGTATTGGGCAGTGGACCGTATGCCCAGCCCCGGGGCAGCCAGTTCCACTTTCGGGTCGAGTGGTGAATAGAATCCGCGCTGATCCGCCTGGTCGGTGCCCGTTACAGCGATGACCGAATCATAGGCGGCCGGAAAGGTGGCGGCGCCACCGAATGTGTTCCCCGCTGCCGCAATGAGCAGCAACCCTGCTTCATAGGCGGCATCGCAGGCTTCCTGAAGTACCTGAGAATCGGCTCCGGCAATACTGAGGTTGGCGATGTCCATGCCATTGTCCACGGCCCACTGGATGCCGGCGACGATCGTGCCCAGAGTGCCGAAGCCGGCACTATCCAGTGCCTTGACCGCGTAAAGTGAAACCTCGGGAGCCACGCCAACGACGCCGGTACCATTTGCTTCCGCGCCGATAATGCCGGCTATATGAGTACCGTGGCTATTCCAGCTGTCATCAATGGGATCATCGTCATCAAAGATGAAGTCATAACCGCCGCGGTAATTGGCATCCAGATCCTCGTGGTTATAATCGATGCCTGTGTCGATTACGGCGACCTTAATTTCTTTGCCGGTAATGCCTTTGTCATGCGCCTCTTTGCTGCCGATATGCTGCACGCCCCAGGCATCCTGGTACTCGGCGTCTTCAGCAAAGCTTTCAATGGCGAAGGGCTTTCGCATCATGGGCATGTATAGCGGTTCTATCGTCGTAACGGTTTTGTCTTCTTCCACATAGGCGATAAGTGGATTTTTACGCAACTCAGCCATGGCCTGTTCCGGCAGCTTTGCGGCGATGGCGGGAATCAGGCGATAGACACGATCGACAGTGCCGCCGACACGCTGGATAAGTTCCTGTTCGGGCTGTCCCGGTTTCTGATGAAATCCTACGATGACCGAATATTCCGCCGCCAAGGCCGTGGTGGAGAAGGTGATGCTCATAAAGAAGAAAATTGTGGCAGAGACATGTTTGTTTTTGAAAGTCATGGTTCATCCCTGGGCTCAGATTGCTGTTAAAGGAGAAAAATTAATTTCAAATTATTGCCTGATTATTCGTTATATGTTTTGTGGGGCTGGTCATTTCTCTTGTGAAGGCTGTGATATCAAGGGGCAAGGGCTATCGACCACCCATTCCACGACCATGACAAGCACGGCAGTTGCGCTGCAGGAATGTCTCTGTCTGATGGTGGACGTTGGTTCCCATCATGGGGTTGCCGGTAATCACATACACCGGGTGGCACTGCAAGCAATCTCTAAAGGGTTTGAGCGTGTAAGTTGTCTGCGTATCGTCCCAGACAAACTCGTGGCAGCTTGTGCACTCATAGGGTTCGCCGGGAGTTCCGCCGGGGGCGTCGGGCGCTTTCGATTGGCGTGGGTCCGGAATCGGTGTGCCAATCAGGCGGTGATGCCGGTCGGGGTTGACTATTTCAAGTTGTGGAAATCGCTCCAGGTCTTCGTGGCAGTTTCGACATTCCGCTTCTGTTGGGAATCCATCGAATATGCTCATCATCCCGCCACCACCACCCATCCCACCACCACCCATTCCACCACCACCCATTCCACCACCACCCATTCGGGCATGGCTTACAGGCAAGTAGGCTACGCTGAAGGCGAGTAATAATGCCGTGTAGAGCTTCCGATTAAATTGATTCATTGTGAGAGTCTTCCGTGAACGGTTTTTTCTATTGTTTCCTGCCGGTAAAAGAGGGAAGGGGCGCATTTTTCAATGCCCCCTTCCCTTTGGTATTACCTCCTTTTCATGTTTACAGTCGGTTGCGCTGGTCGTCAGTTACACGAGACCTCTTTGGATACGCTGCCGAAGATGCTCTTGACTTCCAGGCTGCCGCACACCGCTGTATTACAGTTGGCGACGATTTCGCTGTCGCTCCACGAATCAACGGAGCATGTTGTGGAGGCCATGGTGACGCTGGTGCCGGAATCGACGGCATTCAAGTAGGTACCGAATCCGCCGCCGGTAATGGTGAGGGTACTGCCATTTGCACTTACCTCATCGATAGCCACCTGGGGTCCTACAAGCAGCGTGATGGGATTGCTCATCATGTCGCGTCCCTTGACTGCGCGCAGGTAGTAGATGCCAGGGTTCAGATCCGCAGGCAGGGTCACGTCCATCGCAGACGGAGAGACGGTCTGCGGCGCCAACTCAACCGTGGTGCCATCGGGTGCCGTTAGGCTGACTCTGGACTTCACTTCCATGTTACCCATGAAGGTGCGCACCTCATTGGTCAGGGCCTGGCCGCTGACCGTGATGGTTTCCGCAGAACCGGTGGTGACACGTTGCTTACTCAGTCCCGAAAGCTCCGGAACGATGGGGCCGGAGAAAGGTGCGGGCATGCCGGAGGCCATAATGTAGCCACCATGACAGCCGTTGCAGTCCTGAGGAGAGCTGCCAACATGACCGAAGAATGGATCTTCTCCGCCGACGGTGATGACGCCATCGTCATTGGAGTCAAACTGGATATTGTGAATCGATTTTATGCCATGGCAGTCTTCGCACCGGCGAATTGCCCAGTCTGTGCCCATCTGGTCGTGGCAAACGGTGCAGTCGAGATCCGAAATGCCGGGTTGGCCGATACCCGTGCTGTGATGGTTTACATCGTTTGTGGGTATCATGCGCCCGGTAACACTGTCGGTGCCTGCGTTGTGGCAGAAGTCGCAGGCACCCTCGCCGTTAGGCCCTTTACCGTCACTAGTGCGCGGCGTGACCAATGTCGGCGTACGGCCGGTAGGAATGTAGTGGCCGTCACCCGGATTATCAATGCGTGCACCATGGCAATGTTGACAGTTGAGTGCCTGGGCCGGTGCCGTCAGGTGGTGGACGGATGCCTGCGACGGAATCTGCTGATGGCAGTTCAAACAGTTCACGAAGTTTTCGACGACTTCGAAATATCCTACGTCAGGGTTGAACTCAATAATATGACAGTCGGTGCATTCATAGGTCTCACCCGGTACGCCGAACGGGGAATCCGTGGGATCTTGAATGACGGTCCCTACCCGAAAATGGTGGCGATCGGTGATGACTCCCGGTTTGACCTCCGGCGGCGCAAAAGTCCAGCCAATGTCTTCCAGATCTTCCGGGGTCAAACGGGTGGGGATATGGCAATACCAGCAATTCTCCCTCACCAGGTCGTTGAACACCCCATCCGGAATGCCGATGTTTTGATTTACCGGTGGTGCCGGGACGTCTGCCCAGGTCGTGGCACTCATTCCTCCTGCCACGGCGAGTGCACATAGTTGGAGTAGCAGTCGCTTAAACATGACTAACCCCCCCCTTTATCAATCTCACTTTAGCGTTAGCGATCTTCATGGTCTTTCTTTCCTCACTAGAATCACATTGATTTGATTACGTATTACCTCGATGTCGCCATGCCATACTGATTGGGTTCCCGCATTGCATATTTCACGCCATTTTTAATTTTTCCTTT
>CAZTPE010000140.1:0-7082 GCA_964614545.1 uncultured Ectothiorhodospiraceae bacterium | reverse complement strand
AAGAAACCATGAACAAGGGCCGCGCGGTGTTTCGCGCCGTGGCCATGGCCGAGGCGGGGTTGGATGGTTCGGTGAAGGAGCATCGATAGGGGACGATTCAACGCGGAGAACGCAGAGGCGCAGAGGACGCAGAGAGGAATATGTCATGGATGAAAATGAATTGGCGGGGGTCGTGATTGGTGCGGCCATTGATGTGCACAAGGTTTTGGGGCCTGGATTGCTGGAATCTGCGTATCAGGATTGTTTGGTTCATGAACTGCAGTTGCGGGGAATTAGCTTTGAGTCTGAAGTGCCTATAGCTGTCAAATACAAGGGCCTGGTTGTTGGGGACGCCTATCGGGCAGATTTGTTAGTGGAACACCGTTTGGTTGTGGAGTTGAAGTCGGTGGAGAAGATTCTGGATTTGCACAGGGCGCAACTGTTGACCTATCTGCGTTTAAGTCAGCGGCGTTTGGGGCTGCTGATAAACTTCAATACCGTGTTGCTGAAGCATGGGGTCTGCCGGATGGTAAACCAATTATGAAAACTCTGCGTCCTCTGCGCCTCTGCGTTCTCCGCGTCAAATACGGAATCTGAACATGCTAGTAATGATCGACAACTACGATTCCTTCACCTACAACCTGGTGCAGTATTTCGGTGAACTGGGTGCCGAGGTGCAGGTTTATCGTAATGACCAAATTTCCTTGGATGAACTGGAAAAGTTACAGCCCGAGCGTATCGTGATATCGCCCGGTCCATGCACGCCCAACGAGGCCGGTATCTCGCTGGCGGCCATTGAACACTTTGCCGGTAAGGTGCCGCTGCTGGGCGTGTGCCTTGGCCATCAGAGCATCGGCCAGGCCTTTGGCGGCAGGATCGTGCATGCCAAGCAGATTATGCACGGCAAGACCTCCATGATTCATCACAAGGATCAGGGTGTGTTCGAGGGATTGGACAATCCCGTCGTGGCGACGCGTTATCATTCGCTGGTGATCGAGAAGGAGAGTCTGCCGGACTGCCTGGAGATCACCGCCTGGACAAAGACCCCCGACGGCGAATTCGACGAGATCATGGGCGTGCGCCACAAGACACTGGCGGTGGAGGGGGTGCAGTTTCATCCCGAGTCTATCCTTACCCGGCAGGGGCACGATATGCTGAAAAACTTTCTCGAACGCTGATTGTGTAGGGTGGGCATCGCCCACCATTGTGCATTTACGGAATTCATTCGGTGGGCAGTGCCCACCCTACGGGGAGAGATACAGAAATGGACATGCCATCAGCCATCCGCGCAGTCACCGAGCGCCGCGATCTGAGCCGTGACGAAATGCGTGCGGTGATGCACACCATCATGACCGGCGCGGCGACGCCGGCACAGATCGGCGGTTTTCTTATCGGCCTGCGCATGAAGGGCGAGACCATCGACGAGATCACCGCCGCCGCCGAGGTAATGCGCGAGCTGGCCACCAAGGTCGATGTGCAGGGCGAGCACATCGTCGATATCGTTGGCACCGGCGGCGACGGTAGCAGTACCTTCAACATCTCCACCGCCAGCTGTTTCGTGGTCGCGGCCGCCGGCGGCAGGGTGGCCAAGCACGGCAACCGTTCCGTCTCCAGCAAGTCCGGTAGCGCCGACGTGCTGGAGGCCGCCGGGGTAAATCTTGACCTTGGCCCTGCACGGGTGGTGCAGTGCGTCGAGCAGGTGGGTGTGGGCTTCATGTTTGCCCCTAAGCACCACGGCGCCATGAAGCATGCCATCGGTCCGCGCAAGGAGATGGGTGTGCGCACCATCTTCAATGTGCTGGGGCCGCTGACCAACCCGGCCGGCGCACCTAACCAAGTGCTGGGTGTGTTTTCCCACGATCTGGTGGAACCGCTGGCGAGGGTGCTGGCCAACCTGGGCAGCGAACATGTGTTGGTGGTGCATGCCGAAGACGGCATGGATGAGATCAGTATCGGTACCCCCACCTTCGTCGCCGAGCTGAAGGATGGGGAGGTGAGCACCTACACCATTGCACCGGAAGATTTTGGTATTGCGCGTGGCGATGTGGCGGCGCTGAAGGTGGAGGATGCCGGGCAGTCGCTGGCGGTGGTCAAGTCGTTGTTGGAAAATCAGCCCGGCCCGGCGCGCGACATCGTGCAGCTCAATGCCGGCGCTGCGTTGTATGTCTGTGGCCTGGCTGGTTCATTGGCCGAAGGTGTAAAGAAGGCTGGTGAAGTGATTGCCAGCGGTGCGGCGCGCAGCAAGCTGGATGCGTTGGTGATGGTGTCGAATAGCTTCGATTAGATGGCATTGAAAAAATATTCTCACCACAGAGACACAGAGGACATGGAGAAAGCCCTTTTGTTGCCCTACTTTTATCGCGGCTGGAAAGCCGCTCCCACAGTTGAAGAATTGCCCCAGCCGGTACGGTGCCGGGTGTCTATTGTATGTGTGGGAGCGACATTCCTGTCGCGATTTTCAAGAGTTTGATAAAACTCAGCCTCGCGGCAGGTGAGCCATGCATGATACCCCCGACATCCTGAAAAAGATCATCACCCGCAAGCGCGAGGAGATTGTTGCCAGCCTGCAGGCCGTGAGCATGAGCGAGATGGCCGAGCGGGCGCAGGCGGCAGATGCCTGTCGCGGCTTCGTGCAGTCCATGCGCGAAAGACTGGAAGCCGGCGAATCGGCAGTGATTGCTGAGATCAAAAAGGCCTCACCGAGCAAGGGTGTGATCCGTGAGGACTTCCGGCCGGCGGAGATTGCGGCGAGTTACGAGCAGGGTGGTGCGGCCTGCCTGTCCATATTGACCGATCGGGATTTCTTTCAGGGCAGTAACGACTACCTGCAACAGGCGCGCGCGGCCTGTTCACTGCCGGTGATCCGTAAGGATTTCATCATCGATGAATACCAAGTCTATGAGGCGCGTGCTATTGGCGCCGATTGTATCCTGCTGATTGCCGCCGTGTTGGATGATCGACGCCTGGCCGAGCTGACACAGCTTGCCACCACACTGGGTATGGATGTGCTGGTAGAGGTGCATGATGTGGAAGAGTTGCTGCGCATCCTGCCGCTAAACCTGCCGCTGGTGGGCATCAACAACCGCAACCTGCGCACCTTCGAGGTCAGCCTGCAAACCACTATCGACCTGCTGCCGCAGATCCCCGATGACCGTATCGTGGTCACCGAGAGCGCCATTCACGCAGCGGACGACGTGGCGCTGATGCGTCGCCACGCCGTCAATGCCTTTCTTGTCGGCGAGACCTTCATGCGCGCCGATGATCCCGGCGCAAAGCTTGCCGAACTGTTTCGGACATAACGTCTACAGCTCCAGTTTCAACGCCGTCACCGGCCGTTTCTCCAGTGTCCACTGATGCATGGAACCGTCGTAGAGCTTGACGTTCTTGTTACCCATCAGCTCGCTGAAAACGAACCAGCTGCCCGAGGCGAGGTGCCCGCTGTTGCAGTAGGTGATGATGTCCTTGCCGGTGTCTATTTTCAGTTCGGCAGCCAGGGTGCGCAGGGTTTTTAGCGGGGTGAATGTGGCGGCGGCCGTGGGATAGGTCAGCATTTCATTGGGAAACGGTTTTGCGCCGGGAATGTGGCCCTTGGCATACACGTAGGATTTTTTATAGGTGCCGAAGTATTGGGCCAGGGAGCGCGTGTCCACCAGTTGGGCGGCGCCGGTCTTCACCGCGGTGGCCACTTCATCGCTGGTGGCCAGCAACGCCTTGCGCTCGGTAGTGATCTTCCAGTTGCCCTGCGGGGGACGCTTGCCATCCGTGCTGACCTCTCGTCCATCCATCAGCCAGCCGGCCATGCCGCCATCGAGGATGGCCAGATTGTCCTGTCCATAATATTTCAACTGCCAGTAAAGGCGTGTCGCCATGGTCATGTCGCCGTTACTTTCGCCTTTGCTGACGATGACCACGGTACTGTCTTTGTTCAACCCGACCAGCTGCATGAAATACTCAAAGTCTTTCTGCTCCGGCAGCATGCGCGTTACCCGATTGCCGTCGATTTGGCGCGTGCGTCGCACATGCTTGTAACTGGCGAGGAGTGCACCGGAGATATGTCCGCCGATGCGGGCGAGCTGTTGCTGGCCGGTCTTCATGTCTCGCGTGTACATCGGTGCGGTGGTGAAACTTTTTATGTCACCCCGAACGTCAATGATGGTCACGCCGGCGAGATTCTTTTCCAGCCAGCCGGCATCCACCAACGGGCCGGGCAGCTGGGTTGCAGCCGTGATTCCACTGGCCAGCAATAAGGCCGCCAGTGCGCATAATCTTGCTATCGTGTTCATAGGTATCTCCCGCTAAAATAAGTTGTGACAATGCCGGATGGGATATGTTGCATGCGATAGCATTGTCGGGTTCATTTGTCCTGGTTATCAAATATTCCGGCTTGAGGGGCTGGGGGTGTCGTTTTATCTTGTATCACACCCGCCTGAGCCGTTTTCAGCAAGTATTGCTTGAGTGGGGTACACTCACAAGCTGTATTGTGCCATCGGTCGGGATGTTTTTTCTCTCGCATTCTCGCCGGGCGCAGGGGCCGTAGGTATTGGTGGAGCGCCGCTTCCTTCTGTGGTGAAAGATATAATGAGGCGGCAATCCCGCTATCCTGCAAAAATTACCTGTCCCAGGCTATCCCCTGACATTTATTCGAGGAAGCGCCTTTTCAGGCTTCTGGACAAGGCGAGGAAACGTCCTGCCGTCTTCATGTCTGCGTCACCCGGCTCCGGGAAAACGACGCTGATTCTAAGCTATATCGAGGCAAACAATATTCCTTGCTGCTGGTACCAGTGCGACGGCGGCGATACGGATATTCAGACCTTCTTTTATTTTCTCGGAAGGATGGCCGCAAAGGCTGCGCCCAGGAAAAAGCCTCTTCCCGTGCTGACTCCCGAATATCTGCCAAATCTGGCGGTATTTGCAAGGCGTTATTTTCGAAGTCTCTTTTCGCGGCTCAAATCTCCACATCTGCTGATCTTCGACAATTTTCAGGAAATCGGCGAGAAGTCGGTTGTCCATGAAGTCATGCGCCAGGCGCTTGCGGAAATTCCAGACGGAATCAATGTTGTCATTATCAGCCGTCATGACGTTCCGGTAGCGCTCGCGCGCATGAGGGCCAACAGCGAATTGAGCGTTATCGATGACCCTCAGCTAAGGCTTACTGTCGATGAATCAAGGGGAATAATAAATCATCACGGCCGTAAGGTGCAGTTCTCGGATCAGACAATAAAATATCTTCATGAGTTATCAGGCGGCTGGGCCGCGGGACTGACCCTGTTAATGGAAGGGGGTATTGAGTCTGGAGATATGAAGGTGGACCTGGCGTCAAAAGAGGCGATATTCGCCTATTTTGCCGGCGAGATATTCGACAATCTCGATAAAGGGTCAGGCGAGTTTTTGCTCAAGACATCTCTGCTGCCCACGTTTACTTTGGACATGGCGAAGAAGCTGACGGGTAATGTGAGTGCTGGATCTATCCTTTCGTCTTTATTGCGCAACAACTATTTCACCAGCAAGCATCATGGGCCATGCGTGGTTTATCAGTACCATCAACTTTTCCATGAGTTTCTCTTCGAGCGGGCGCAAAATGATTTCTCAAAGCAGCAGATGGGTCTGCTGTTAATGCGGTCTGCGGAACTGCTTGAACAGGCCGGGCAGACTGAGGAGGCCGTTTCTCTCCTCGAAACAGCCGGGAACCTTGAGGGGATGGCAAGACTGGTACTCTCTTTGGCACCCACACTTGCCGCACAGGCAAGGTATGGGGTCCTCAGCGGGATGCTTGAAAAAATCCCGCAGAAAATTGTGGAAAAAAGCCCTTGGGCCATTTACTGGAAGGGGATATGCCAGCTTTCACTGAATCCGGTGAAAAGCCTCACTAACTTCGAAAAGGCATTGAAGGGATTTCACTCAGAAGACCAGCCGGATGGCATGTATTTGACCCTCGTCGGGGCTTTTAATGCGCTGATACAGGCCCGGATGGGCTATGACAAACTGGATCCATGGATAGAAAAACTGGATCTCCTGAAAAAGAAATACCCTTCTGCCCCATCCGAACCGGTCAGGGAACGCGTGGCGGCGGACATCTTTTTTGTCCTCGTCTTGAGGCGCCCCGACCATCCTCAATTCGATGTCTGGAAAGATATCACTCGCGACCTTGCCACCATCACCGGGAATTACGGCGCGAGACTCTCGAATGGCTGGCGACTGTGTTTCTACTACCTGTGGATAGGGCGGTACCAAGAGGCCTTTTATCTCATCGATTCGCTCAAAAGTCAGCTTGGATCGAACACCTATTCCGATCTTGATTTGATCATGCTGATGGCGGCGGATCAGATGGCAAGCTGGCAGGCGGGCCTGTGGGAGAGGAGTTATAGGGCTGCCGCCGAACTTAAAAATATTTCCGAGAAAAGCGGAATACCTTTCTGGGAGAATTACACGAAGATCAACACAGTTTTGGCGGCCATCACTGCCGGTGATCAGCGTGTTGTGGATGATACGTTGCACAAACTTGAACAGACTATCGGTTCCAGCGATTACACCGACAAAGCGCTTTATCATTTTGCGGCGTGTTGGCGCGCGCTCATGAAAGACGATCTTCAGCTTGCATTCGTCCATGGGCAGGCCGGCATCGAGTTCGGCTACAAGGCCAATACCTTCCTGACCATCGCCATGTCCCATTTTGGTATGGCGGTCGTTGATATGAGTTCAGGCAGGCCTGAAAGCGCCCATGTACATCTTGAAAAAATGCGTGATCAGGGTTTTCCCATCAATAATCGTCTTATCGAGTTTATGTATCTTCTGATGAGCGCAAAAATGGCGCTGGATACGGATGAGAGTGGCGGGGAAGCACTTCTTCGGCAGGCCTTCAAGCTGGGTGCGCAGCATGATTTTGTGAATTTCTATTTTTTCATGCCGGCCATGATGGTTGGATTATGTATAAAGGCCCTGGAGCTGGGGATCGAGACGGAATATGTAAAGAGCCTCATTAACAGAAGAGGACTCGTCCCCGAGAATCCTCCTTTGCATTTGACCAATTGGCCCTGGCGGGTGGAGGTTTACACCTTGGGACGATTCACCGTGCTGGTTGATGGCACACCCTTGCGTCCTGCCGG
>CAZTPE010000139.1:0-7114 GCA_964614545.1 uncultured Ectothiorhodospiraceae bacterium | reverse complement strand
TGGAGGTGGTCGCCGAAGGCGTAGAAGATGAGACTATTCTGAAACAATTGAGTGACATGGGCTGTGACATTGTCCAGGGCTATCACATTGCCCGCCCCATGCCGGCGGTGGACTTCATCGCCGTGCTGGAAAAAACTGACTATTTCGGCGAAGACAAACCCACAGCAATGACACGCTAAACCAGCCAATAATATTTACCAGCAAGGCCGCCAAGGAAAGCAAAGCTATCAGTGATGTGCTGGCAACCTTTGTGTTCCTTCGCCGCCTTGGCGGTAAAAAAACATGTCTACATGCCCGGCATTCACGCACGAAACAATGCCACCGGCAATGCCCGCCGCAAAGCAACTTCCTGTTCTGAAACATCTGCACCATAGGCCAGACATTCCACCCCACAGGCAACGGCCTCGCGCAGGGTCTCGCCGTACAGCGGATCGATCTGATCGGCGGGGCGCACCTCGCGCGCATCACCCCGCTGCACACAGAAGAAGATCACCGCCCGCTGTCCCGCCCGCACCACGGACATCAGCTCGCGCAAATGTTTGCTGGCACGCACACTGACGGCATCGGGAAAACGGGCGATACCATCATCCACCAGGGTGACATTTTTTACTTCTATATAACAAGGAATAGACCTCTCATTGTCGAGCAAGTCCAGCAGCAGATCGATGCGGCTTTTTTCCTCGCCATAACACACTTCCGAACGAATCCGACCGTAGCCGGCCAGCTCCGGTACGCGACCATTCTCGATGGCCTCGCGCACAAGGCGATTACTCAACTGGGTATTGATGCCCACCAACACGCCATCGCGCACCTCGATCAATTCCCAGGTATGCGGATATTTTCGTTTGGGGTTGTCGGATCGACTCAACCAGACCCGGCGCCCCGGCTCGGCGCAGCCGGTCATGGCGCCGGTGTTGGCGGTGTGTGCGGTAATCACTTCCCCGCCAGGCAACTGCACATCGGCGAGGAAGCGTTTGTAACGACGCAGCAGGCGCCCCTCGACGAGGGGCGGGTCGAAGGTCACTGGCTCAGCGACAGCAACAGCTCGTTGAGACGACGCACGAAGGTCGCCGGGTCATCCAGCTGACCGCCCTCGGCCAGCAGGGCCTGATCAAAGAGAATCTCGGCCATGTCATTGAACAGCTCATCGCTGCCTTCCTGCTTGAGCTTGGCCACCAATGGGTGTTCCGGGTTCAGCTCAAACACCGGTTTGGTGGTCGGCACGTGTTGGCCGGCGGAACGCAGGATGCGTTCCAGGTTGGCGCTCATGTCGTTCTCGCCGGTTACCAGGCAGGCAGGTGAGGAGGTCAGGCGATGGGTCAGGCGCACCTCGGAGACCTTGTCACCCAGCACCTCTTTCACCTTGCCAATGAGATCCTTGAATTCCTCGTCGACCTTTTCGTGGGCCTTTTTCTCTTCCTCATCTTCCAGCTCGCCCAGGTTCAGCTCGCCCTGCGCCACGGACTTCAGCGGCCTGCCGTCAAACTCGGTCAACGAACTGACCAGCCACTCGTCAACACGGTCGGCCAATAGCAGCACCTCGATGCCCTTCTTACGGAAGATCTCCAGGTGCGGACTGTTCTTGGCAGCGGCGAAGCTGTCGGCGGTGATGTAGTAAACCGCCTCCTGTCCTTCCTTCATGCGCTCGACGTAGTCAGCCAGCGAGACATCCTGCGTTTCGCTATCGGAGTGGGTCGTCGAGAAGCGCAGCAAACGGGCCAGCTGTTCCTTGTTGGCGAAGTCCTCGCCCGGCCCTTCCTTCATCACGCGGCCGAACTCCTGCCAGAAGGTGGCGTATTTCTCCGGCTCGTTCTTGGCCATGCCTTCCAACAGACCCAGCACCTTTTTCACCGACCCGGCGCGAATGGAATCGATCACCTTGTTATGCTGAAGGATCTCACGCGACACATTCAGCGGCAGATCATTGGAGTCGATGATGCCGCGCACAAAACGCAGGTAGTTAGGCATCAACTGCTCGGCATCGTCCATGATAAACACGCGGCGCACGTAGAGCTTGATGCCGTGACGGCGCTCGCGATCCCACAGGTCGAAGGGCGCGCGCGCAGGGATATAGAGCAGAGAGGTGTATTCGTACTTTCCCTCGACGCGATTGTGCGTCCACGTCAGCGGGTTCTCGAAATCATGCGCGACGTGCTTGTAGAATTCCTGGTATTCCTCGTCGCTGATCTCGCTCTTGGAACGCGTCCACAGCGCCGAAGCGCGATTGACGGTCTCCCACTCGATCTCATCGGAGGTATCATCCTCGCCACCCATGTTTTCCTTTGGCATCAGGATGGGCAGAGTGATGTGGTCGGAATACTTGCTGATGATGTTGCGCAGGCGAAAACCATCGAGGAATTCGTCTTCCCCTTCGCGCAGATGCAGGATGACCTCCGTGCCGCGCTCGGGCCGTTCCACGGTCTCCAGTGAATACTCGCCTTCGCCGGCCGATTCCCAGCGCACCCCGTGCTCGGTGCCAAGCCCGGCGCGGCGGGTGGTCAGGATCACCTTATCGGCGACGATAAATGAGGAGTAGAAACCGACGCCGAACTGGCCGATAAGGTGGGCATCCTTGGCCTGATCGCCGGTCAGCGATTCAAAGAACTGCGCCGTACCCGACTTGGCAATGGTGCCGATATGCTCGATCACCTCCTGACGGGTCATGCCAATGCCGTTGTCACGAACGGTAATGGTGCGTGCGTCCTTATCGTAGCTGACATGGATCTTGAGATCGGAATCGCCCTCGAACAGAGCGTCATCGGACAAGGCCTCAAAGCGCAGCTTGTCTGCCGCATCGGAGGCATTAGAGATCAGCTCACGGAGAAAAATTTCCTTGTTACTATAAAGGGAGTGGATCATCAGCTGCAGCAGCTGCTTGACCTCGGTCTGAAATCCCAGGGTTTCCTTGTGCGCTTCGACAGTCATCGTTTCGTGCTCCTCAGTCATGGCCAATACTTGCGGCCACACGCCGGTGACGAGCGGCCGAATCAAAGATTCTGTCTAATATGGGGACACTGGGGAAAAGAACAAGAGGGGGAGAGTAAGTCGGCTGGCCACTGCGCAGGTAATACGGGTAGCCCATCAAACAAGCGCCAAAAAATCAGTGTCTGGCAGCAACCTTGGCCTCCAGCAGGAAGCGTCGGAACTGTTGCTGGCGCTCGCGATCCAGCGGAGGAAAACTCAACCCGGCACCGGCATCAGAGGTACGCACTACCTGCGCCTGAATGCGATATTCCATTGGCGTAGGGGTTACGGAAAGATGAAACACCAGTTCCACATCAACGGCCTTTTCAAGCAGCAACTCGCTGGCCGGCAGAAAGGTCCCACCCATACCGATATTTTCGGTACGGCAGCGAAACATGGCCTGTAGGCTGGACTCGTGACAGTGAACTTCCGTATCCAGAGCCAGGGTGTGGCGATACGCCTTTCGCTGATCCTGTACCATATCCGGCATTACATCCCCCTAAGTAAGCGTGAAGAACACCATCTATGCTATCGGCCTACGGGCAGAGATTCCACTGTATTTTCCCGGGTATCTGTCAGTGAAATTAAGGGCACCGCTAATAATTCTGGTTATATCGGTTTGAAATTCACAATTCGTCGATTCACCAACAGTAGACGCTGTTAGACGGGACATAAAATGCAGATGAGAGCTGGCTATTAGTAAGCTCCACGATACAGCCGTGAGTATCAGGGATCAGCCTTGCGAAAGGGCGTCACATATTTTGTCGCATATTCTCGCGACACACGCTTGGCCTGCGTCAGCTGTTCACTGTTCAGCAGCTTGGCCAGCCTATCCCGGCTACGCCCGTGCCCGGCGTCACCCTTCATGGCGGCCAAGTCAAACCAGACATAAGCCTGCACCAGATCCTGCTCGACGCCAACACCTTTGGCGTACATAACGCCAAGATTCGCCTGGGAGGCCGCATTGCCATTCTCGGCGGCCCGGCGATACCATTGGAAAGCTTTCTTGTAGTCCTGTGGCACCCCCTGCCCGGCATGATACATCACGCCGATCGCCGCCTGCACCGCGGGCTCGCCCTTCTCTGCCAACGGCTGCCACTCGGAAAAGGCCTCCTCAAACTGCCCCTTCTGGATCGCCTTTGCCCCCCCCTCAACATCGGCATGCAAGGGAAAGCACGGCACAACCAGCGCCATGGCAAGGCTGAGTTGTTTCAGGGGATTGCAAATGAACATTCTTCTGAACCTTTGCGAGCGGCGAAAGCGCTGGCACACAGTCTGATCTAACGGATAAATTCCCACGCCTATCCCATTTCAGCATGAGAACGGAATCAGACGTGGGAAAAGTACTAGGAAAAACTGGTGCCGACACACGGACTCGAACCGCGAACCTACTGATTACAAATCAGTTGCACTACCAATTGTGCTATGTCGGCATGAAGCTGTGCATTCTATGCACTGACGGCTTGGGATGCAATTTATTTGCACGCTTTTCGTTGTACAAGCTCAACGTCTGGCTGCCGATCAGCCAGTGCTGTAATGCTGGCGATTTTTTCGGTTTGTGCGCTGTCCACGCTGAGATCAAGCCATTTTTCCTTAATGACCCGGTAGCGTGGCTTCATCATGGTGGCAGGATCTATACGCCGCACCTGATTGAAACGCTCGGTAGCGGTACTCTTGCGCGTGAAGAGTCCGAGCGAGATCGCGTTTGTCACCTCACCCTTGCCCATGATGTACATGTCATCCAGGCCCTTTTCCTGCAGCTCCTGAACCTTGCGACGTGCATCCGCGTAGGACTTGAGTGGCGGCAGAAATACCCAATAACCCTTGAGTACACGGCGCTCGCTCAGTCGTTGTTCGGCTCTCACATCAAGAGCCAGTAGTGCCTTGTACATGCGGCCCGCATCGGCTTCGTCCTTGAGGGGCCCCAGCGTGAAACAGGCCATCACAATGGGCGCTGGCGGCTCAGGTTCCGGCAGCACTTCCGCCTTGAGCGGGATCAACGCAGGCGCAACCTCCTGGCTGACTTGCTCCCCCGTGGGCGCTGGCGGCTCAGGGGCAGGCTGGGGAATATTCGGCACGACCGAGGCCTGAGCCTGGCGTGCCATGCCTAGACCACGCTCGCGCAGGAGCACCAACCGCTCCACACCGGAGGGTAATGCCTCAGCCTGAAGCAACGGGGGTTCGGCTTTCTGCGGCTGACTATACTGCCAGTAAAAAAATGTCAGATTCAGCAACAGGAAGAACCAGAAAACCAGTCTCATGCCTTACTCATCACGATAATATTCATGCCCTTGAGCACCAAATCAGGTTCGTAACGGACGTTGCCCGGCAACAATGGTAGCAAATCCGGCGCATTGCCTCCGCAGATGATCGTCGTCATCGGCACACCGATGAACTTGCCCACTTCCCGTTGCAGGCGCTCGACAAGCCCCGCCGTGGCCTGCAGGCTTCCCCCGCTGACCGCCGATTGCGTATCGCGGCCCAGCAGCACGTCCGCCGCTTCGCTGGCATCATCACGAATGCGTGCCGTATTTTCGAGCAGGCTGGAGCACATCAAGCCCAACCCGGGGATAATCAGCCCCCCCAGATGTCGTCCCTCGGCGTTGATAACATCCAGGGTTGTTGCCGTACCGCAATCGACGACACACACCGCACCGGACAACAAATGCCGCGCAGCGATCAAGGCCGCCCAGCGATCAGCACCAAGCTGGTCAGGCTGCGCATAGCCATTCACCACACCGCAGGCCTGCGCTTGTGCCGAGATAATCTCCAGCGGCAGATTCCAGAACTTCTGAACCCAGTCCTTCAGCGCCCGCACACGAAACTCAGTGGTAACACTGGCCAACAGAACCCGTTTCGGAGGTGTCGCCAGCGGCCACCTTTGTGACAACACCTTCACTAGGTCTTTGTCTGGATAGGCCACGCGTTGGGCTACAGACATTTCCCCATTATGGGAAACCGCCCATTTCAGATTCGTGTTGCCGGCATCGATAAGCAAGCAATCAGGCATTGGCCAGTTGACCCGATGCAGCACGCAAGCTGATTTCGCCACTATAAAAATGCTTCCGAGCACCGTTTTTCAACGACAGAATCAACGCACCATTTTCATCAACCCCTTGCACAACTCCCAAGGTCTCTGCCGATGGCGTCTGTAACACCACCTCTCGACCGGAAAAGGCATCAGCCGCCATCCACTCATCCCGAAAGGTCTCCAGTCCATCAATATCGTACTGGCGGGCCGCGCCAATGAGGCAGGTAAGAACTTGAGCCGCAAGCATATTACGGGCAATCCGGCGACCAAGGCTGGACTCCAGATCTGACCAGGGCTGATCGATAGCTTCTTGTGCAAACTCTGTAGCACGGACATTCAGGCCGACACCGATAACAACCTCACAGGGGCCGTTAGTCTCGCCCGACATCTCCAGCAGAACCCCTGCCAGCTTACGTCCGTGTAACAATATGTCATTTGGCCACTTAAGGCTCAGTCCCTCGGCACCCTCATCACGCAAGGCGCGCAGCAAAGCAACGCCCACGGCAAGACTCAAGCCGCCAAGTTCCGCCCCCCCCCGGGAAAAGCGCCAGCGCAGCGAAAGATAGAGATTACCACCAAATGGCGAGACCCAGTGGCGGCCGCGCCGCCCACGGCCAAGGCGCTGGACCTCGGCAAAACAGGCACGGCCAGCTTCCGTCACTCGAAGAGGACGTTCGATCAAGTAAGTGTTAGTGGAATCCACATCGAACAGCACCTCGAACCCGGAAAGGGACTGACGCCCATCTTCTGACATGGCTTCAAGGATGCGTCCTGCATTCAGTAATTCAACAGCCCGTGCCAGACGGTAGCCCTTGCCGCGAACATGAAAAATATCGACGCCCGCTTTCTCCAGTGCCTGAATCATTTTCCAGACCACCGCGCGGGAACAGCCAAGCCGCTCACCCAACTGGTTACCCGAATAAAAATGGCCATCCGAGAGAAGCTCTAAAAGGGGCCTTGAAAACGCCACGTATTATTTCCGGTTTATCAATTGTCGACGGAACCCGACAAGGGAACATGCCCGCATAGTCAGCGAAGCCATGTGCAATCGGGAATTCTAGCAAAAAAAAACCCTCGCTGTATAAGCGAGGGTTTAGGGATAGAACCTGGCGGTGACCT
>CAZTPE010000138.1:0-7165 GCA_964614545.1 uncultured Ectothiorhodospiraceae bacterium | reverse complement strand
GCACGGGCCTTTTGCGCCAGACGGGCGATAAGCTCTTCGACCTTTTTGCCCACCACCATCATCATGTCCGCCAGCTCGTCGATCACCACCACGATCTGCGGCAGGGATTCGAGGAAGCGCACGTCGTCCGGCTCGAGGGGGGTGAACTGGGGATCCTTGATGGGCTCGCCGGCGTCGGCGGCGTCTTTCACCTTGCGGTTGAAGCCGGCGACGTTGCGCACGCCGAGGGTGGCCATGAGTTTGTAGCGGCGCTCCATTTCCGCCACGCACCAGCGCAGGGCGTTGGCGGCCTCTTTCATGTCCGTGACCACCGGCGCAAGCAGGTGCGGGATACCTTCGTAGACCGACAATTCCAGCATTTTCGGGTCGATCATGATCATGCGCATGTCGTTTGGGGTGGCGTTGTAGAGCATCGACAACACCATGGCGTTGAGGCCCACGGACTTGCCGGAGCCGGTGGTGCCGGCCACCAGCAGGTGCGGCATCTTGCCCAGGTCGGCCACGATGGGACTGCCGCCGATGTCCACACCCAGGGCCATGGTCAACGGTGATTTGTTACACGCCTGTTCGTAAGCGGAGGACTTGATGACCTCGGACAGGCGCACCATTTCACGGATTTCGTTGGGGATTTCCAGGCCCACGGTGGGTTTGCCGGGGATCACTTCCACCACGCGCACGCTGATGGCCGACAGGGAGCGCGCCAGGTCCTTGGCCAGATTGGTGATGCGGCTGGCCTTTACGCCGGGCGCGGGGGCCAGCTCGTAGCGGGTGACCACGGGGCCGGGGTGCACGGCGACCACTTCCACTTCGACACCGAAGTCGGCCAGCTTCAGTTCCACCTGACGCGACACCGCCTCCAGCGCCGCGGCGGAGACATCGGACTTGCGGTCATCGGCGGGGTCGAGCAGGGCCAGTGGCGGCAGGGTGCCTTCCACCGGCGCGTCGAACAGCGGCACCTGGCGCTCCTTTTCCGCACGCTCGGAGACCACCGGCGCCTGCTTGATCACCGGCTCGATGCGCGGCGGCTTGCGCTTGGCGACCTTCTGTTTGCTGACCTTGACCGACGCTTCGCGCTTGCGGCGCGCGCGGCGGGCCTGCAGGTTTTCGCGGAATTGCCAAATGCGGTCGCGGATACCGCCGAGAATGTTCAGGGTCAGGCGGCCGGTGCTGTCCATGAGCCAGAACCACGACAGGCTGGTGAGCAGGGTCACGCCGCTGAGGAACAGGGCGACCAGGAACAGGGTGCTGCCCACGGGATTGAGTACGCCCACCATGCCGCCACCGACCACATCGCCCAGCACGCCGCCGGAGCCCACCGGCAGGTGCGAGAAATCGGCGAAGTGCAGCGCCGCCAGGCCGGTGCCGGCACCCAGGGTAAGGATGAAACCGACGAAGCGCAGCGCGCCGTGGCGCAGGTCGAAGGGGGTCTGCTGCTTGCGCCCGGCGTACAGCAGCCAACCGGCGTAGGCCACGCCGAGGGGAATCAGGTAGGCCAGATAGCCGAACAGGTACAGCGACACGTCGGCGAACCAGGCGCCGATCACGCCGCCGGCATTGACGATATGATCCGTGCTCTCGCTGTGTGACCAGGCGGGATCGGCGGGGTCGTAGGTGGCCAGCGCGGCGAACAAAAACAGCGCCGTGGCACTGAAGACGATCAGCGCACCCTCGCGCAGGCCGCGCACCATGTGGCTGGCCAGTGGCGTGCCGTCTTTGGGCTGCGTGGCACCGCGGAGCGCCAGTGACTTTCGGGTGAGTGTTTTTTCGGTTGGCTGTGCCAAGGGTATGTTCCTGATGTGTTTGCTGATAGGTAAGCAGTGATGCCGGCCGCCGAGCCGTAGGAGCGGGCCATGCCCGCGATTGTCTGCCATGCCAATAGTATATGGTTTGTGGGAGCGGCTTCAGCCGCGAAGGCGCTGGCAAGCCCTGCTTCGCGGCTGAAGCCGCTCCCACAATTGCAGTAATTGCAGTTATCTTAATAGTTTATGGGCAGCTCTGTGTTCTCTGTGGCTATTTATTACCGGCAATCGCGGGCATGGCCCGCTCCTACGTTCGTGCCGTGGCTTGAAATAGGCTTATATTACCAGCTCTTGCAGGGCCGGGTGGATGATCTCGCCAGCATCCACGTTGATACCGCGTGACAGCTCCACATCGGCCCGCCAGTCGCCGCTGGCGAGGCGTGAAACGTAGGGGATCAACGCCGCGCTGAGGGCCTGCGAGGCGCTGCGCGGCACCGCCCCCGGCATGTTGGTGACGCCGAAGTGAATCACGCCGTCGACAACAAAGGTGGGATCGGCATAGGTAGTGGGGCGGGTGGTCTCGATACAGCCGCCCTGATCCACGGCAATGTCGATAATGGCACTGCCCTCGCCCATCTCACGCACCGTGTCGGCACTGACCAGATGCGGCGCGCGTTTGCCGGGGATCAGCACGGCGCCGATCAGCAGGTCGGCTTCCACTACCGCCTCGTGCAGGGCGTCGGGGTAGGGATGCAGGGCAGTGACGTTGTTGCCGAGGGCGCGCATGTGCACCAGCTTGTCGCGCTGGCGGTCGAACACCGTCACCTCGGCGCCCGTGTCCGCGGCCAGCAAGGCGGCGTTACCCCCGGCCACGCCGGCGCCGAGGATCACCACCCGCCCCCGCTCCGCCGCCGGCAGCCCCCCCAGCAGAATGCCCTTGCCGCCCTGCGGCCGATGCAGCAGGTGGGCACCCACTTGCACCGCCACGCGCCCGGCGATGTCGCTCATGGGCGCCAGCAGGGGCAGCTGGCCACTGTCGGTTTCCACCGTCTCGAAGGCCACGGCGGTGAGCCCCACCTCGCGCAACTGCTGCATCAGCTCGGTGGCGGCGGCGAGGTGCAGAAAGGAAAACAGCAGCTGATCCTTGCGCAGCAGGGCGACTTCTTCGGGTTGTGGTTCCTTGACCTTGACGATCAGCTGCGCGCCGCCATAGAGGGCCGCCGCATCGGCCACCAACTCGGCCCCGGCGGCGTGATAGCGGGTGTCATCATAGCCACTTTGCAAGCCTGCGCCCTGCTCCACCAGCACCGAATGGCCCTCAGTCACCAATTGCGCCACGGCGGCAGGCACCAGGGCGACGCGGCCTTCCAGGGTTTTTATCTCGCGTGGAACACCAATTCGCATGATTTCTCTCACCTCAGCAAGGTTCATTCGTGGTCTGAAAAAATTTCCCCGGCATAGGGCTGGAAATCTGTTACCGACCAAGCCCCGTCACGGCAGAGCGGGGCAGGTCTTTCGATAGGGTTCTTCGCCCAGATATTGCCGCCATTCTTCCATGCTGAGATTGCGGGTCACGCGCCGGCAGGCCTCTGCCAGCGGGTCAGCGACGGGTAGCAACCATACCCGGGCTTGGCCACCATTGCTGGCGGCGACCACCTGCCCGCCATCCGGGCTGAACAGCACGGCGACGACATTGCCCGGATTGTTGAGGCGCGCCACCTCTTTACCGCCGGGCACCGTCCATACCCGCGCCGAGCCATCCTGGCTGCCGGTGGCGAGGAAGGCGCCATCGGCGCTGAATGCGGCCGTGATCACCCTTTCTGCGTGATGCACGCGAAATACTTCATCACCCTCCGGCAAAGTCCACAACCGGGCCGAACCGTCACTACCAGTCGATACAAGATACTTCCCGTCCGGGCTGAAGGTCACACTCTCCAGCGCGCCCCGGTCATGCGCCAGCCGCACAATCTCTTTCATCGTGACCACATCCCACAGGCGGGCACTGCTATCGCCGGCGGAGGCCGAGGCGGTGGCCAGGTATTTTCCGTCCGGGCTGAAGGCAACGTCTGCCACTCTGTCCTGGCTGATTGTCGCAAGCTCATCCGCATTTTCGGTATCCCAGAGGCGCGCAATACCTTTCCCGTCCAGCGTCGCCAATTGCCTCCCCGAGGGACTGAAAACCACCCTTTCCACCCTTGGCACGGGATGTTTCATGCGCTGTAGTTGCTGCCCGTCGGCCACGTTCCAGATGCGGGCATAGCCATCGAAACCGGCACTGGCGAAACGGCCTCCGTCCGGGCTGAAGGCAAGATCCTCTACCGTCTCCATATTCGCCATTTTGAATCGTTCCTCACCACGGGTCACGCTCCAGAGCCGGGCCGTTCCATCCTCGCCACCCGTCGCCAGCATTTGGCCATCGGGACTGAAGGCAACGGCCCGAACCTTACCTTCATGGCGCAGGCGCTGGGTCTCCTGCCAGTCCGTTGTCTCCCAGATGCGCGCGGTGTTGTTGCGGCTGGTGGTGGCCAGGAATTTCCCATCCGCGGAGATGGCCAGGGTGGAAGAACGAAAACCCTCGTAGTCCAATTCCGCGATGGGCCGGGTGAGCAGGACCAAATCGTCCCGCAATTCCTTCTCGGCGTCCGCCGACGGCCGGCGCCGCAGGGCCTCGACCGCGAGCAAGACGCTGCGCTGCAATAGCTCATCGCCCCCCTTGCTCTCCAGAAAAACCCACCAGTAATCGCGTCCGTCTAAATATTGCTTGATGAGCTGCTTTCGACTGTCGACAGCACTCCGCACCAGATTGGCCGCCAGGGCAACCTCGGCCTGTTCCTTCTGTTGCTGATAGATCAGCCCGCCTATTCCCCCGCCGACGAGCACCAGTACCAGCACGATCAGCTGCACACGCCGCTTTGTCGCCCGGTGTCGGCGACTGCCGGTCTTTGAGGATGCGCTCACGCGTTTCGTGGCCGTGCTTTCTGACCCCGGCTGTGCCGGCGTCGAGGGAGTGGCCATGAGGCTGGCAATGTCATGCGCCAGCGCTTGAAACGGTGCGGCATCTTCCTCGCTGGTCCAGCCCGTAAAATCCGCCGTTTGCAGTTGGCGAAATACCAGTGGCGGCCTAGCATCATCAATCACGATCGGCACCAGTTTCCCGCGCCGGCGCGCCTCGCTGGCCTCGGCCAGCACCCAGTCCGAGCCCACCGAATGTCGGGACCAGACAACAATCACACAGCGGGCGCTGCCCAGCGCCGTCTCGATGACCTGCGAAAACTTCTCGCCGGTACGGATGGCGGAATCCCACCACACCGACCAGCCGTGTGCCTGCAGCGCCGTCACCAGGGCTTGAACATGCTCCCGGTCTTCACGGGCGTAACTGATGAAGATATCGCTCATCCAGCCTCCTTCTTCGTCCACTCTGCCATCCAGGCACTGTTCTCCACCGAGATGGCCGCCTCGCAGTCTTCGATGAAACGAATACGCGCCTGCTCGCTCTGATCACATTGCTGCCAGCGGACCAGCAGGCCTTCGAGACGCCGGGCGGTGGCCTGATAGCTGATCACCAGATAGCTATGACGCCCGGCATAAAGATAAGCGGCCACCGCCGTCGCCGCCACCCCCAGCACCGCCACCCAGGCCGAGATGGCCCCGGCCCAAGCAAGCCCCAATCCGCCCAGGGCACCCAGCAGCACCGCCAGGCCACTGAAGATCAGGCGCGAGCGGTTGCCCTTTCTCAAAATGCCCAGGTGTTTGATGGCCATGGGGGTGTAATAACCCTCCACCTGCTCCCTGACCCGTTGCTGGATGTAGGTGTCGATGGAGAACGGGCCTTGCGGCAGATGCTTGCGCTTCTCGTCCGCGGACAGGGGCAGCACCATCAGGTCCGAGTTATCGTCCTCCAGCAATTGCACCCGATCCAGCAGGCCTTTCCCCGCTTCATCACCCTGGTAGGGCGGCACTTGGGCCAGGTAACGATAGACCTCCGACTTCAGCGCTTCCGCCACGGAACGTGCCCGCACCCAGCTGCGTTCGATGTCCGGATTGAGGAATTCCTTGCCGAAAAAGGCGGCGAAGCTGATGGTGACAGCGCTCAGACCGCCAAACAACTGCGTCAACCAGGCAGGCTGCCAGTCAATGGCCTGCTGGCAGAGGGTACCGAAGACGGCCCCCAGCAAGGTGAGCAGCAGCATCCACCAGCGCCAGCGGGTCAAGGCGGACTTTTGCTGCCGTGCCGTGGCGGCGAAACTGCGGTACAGACCCCAGGCGTAACTGAGGGCCGGGTCATCGTTATGGGCTCTGGGCGTGGGTGAATCCATCTGCCGGGTGTCCTGTTTTTTTTGTCTGTCTATTTAGTGTGGCTAGTGTGGCATTTTTTTTCCGTCTTGGCCTCTGCGGCATTCCAGGTGCCCCCTTCTCCACGGATACGGAGGATGATTTAAGCGAGCGCTTTCCGTAGTATTACCCTCCATCGTTACCCCCATATATACCCTCAGGAGCCTACCCATGAGCGAAATCAAACACTGCAAACTACTGATCCTCGGCTCCGGCCCGGCCGGCTACACCGCTGCCGTCTACGCCGCGCGCGCCAATCTCAACCCGGTGCTGATAACGGGTCTGGAACAGGGCGGCCAGCTCACCACCACCACCGAGGTGGACAACTGGCCCGGCGATTTCGAGGGTGTGCAGGGCCCGGAACTGATGGAGCGCATGCGCAAGCACGCCGAGCGCTTCAACACCGAGATCATCTTCGACACCATCAACAAGGCCGAACTGACCGAACGCCCCTTCAAACTGACGGGCGACAGCGGTGTCTACACCTGCGACGCACTGATCATCGCCACCGGCGCCTCGGCCATGTACCTGGGGCTGGACTCGGAAGAGGCCTTCAAGGGCCGTGGCGTCTCCGGCTGCGCCACCTGCGACGGCTTCTTCTACAAAGGTAAACCAGTGGCGGTGATCGGCGGCGGCAACACGGCGGTGGAAGAGGCCCTGTATCTGGCCAATATCGCCTCCCACGTCACCGTGGTGCATCGCCGCGACAAATTCAAATCCGAAAAGATTCTCTCCGACCAGCTGATCGAAAAGGCCAGCAACGGCAACGTCAGTATCGAGTGGAACCACGAGTTGGACGAAGTGCTGGGCGACAACATGGGCGTCACCGGCATGCGCATCAAGAGCACGGAGGACGGCAGCACCAAGGAGATCAAGGTAGACGGCGTCTTCATCGCCATCGGCCACAAGCCCAACACCGACCTGTTTACCGGACAACTGGACATGGAGCACGGCTATCTCAGCGTACAGGGTGGCTCCAACGGCAATGCCACGCAGACCAGCATCACCGGTGTATTCGCCGCCGGGGACGTCGCCGATCACATCTACCGCCAAGCCATCACCTCGGCCGGCTCCGGCTGTATGGCGGCGCTGGA
>CAZTPE010000137.1:0-7176 GCA_964614545.1 uncultured Ectothiorhodospiraceae bacterium | reverse complement strand
GGCGGGCCATGCCCGCGATAATCGGTTGGAAAATCTTAAAATCTGTGGGAGCGGCTTCAGCCGCGAAGAAGGCTGGCTTCCTTCGCGGCTGAAGCCGCTCCCACAGGGTCAAAACCGTGGCTTTTGTGGTGAGCGGCAAGTTCATCGCGGGCATGGCCCGCTCCTACACCGGGGTTGACATCAACTCAGAAAAAAGTGCCGTCCACGGGCGACGAGGCAGAGGCATAACGCTTGCGCGGAATACGCCCGGCGAGGTAGGCCTCGCGGCCGGCCTCGATGGCCTTTTTCATCGCCGAGGCCATCAGCACCGGGTTTTTGGCACCGGCGATAGCGGTATTCATCAACACGCCGTCGCAGCCCAGTTCCATGGCGATGGCGGCGTCCGAGGCCGTGCCGACGCCGGCATCTACCAGAATCGGCACATTGGCGTTTTCGATGATGGTGAGCAGGTTGTAGCGATTCTGCACACCCAGCCCGGAGCCGATGGGCGCGGCCAGCGGCATCACCGCGCAGCAGCCGATCTCTTCCAGGCGCTTGGCGAGGATAGGGTCGTCGGAGGTGTAGACCATGACATCGAAGCCGTCTTTCACCAGGGTCTCGGCGGCCTCGATAGTGGCGATAACGTCCGGATAGAGGGTCTTTTCATCACCCAGGACTTCCAACTTCACCAGCTTGTGGCCATCAAGCAGTTCGCGCGACAGGCGGCAGGTGCGCACGGCGTCTTCGGCGGTGTAGCAGCCGGCGGTATTGGGCAGGATGGTGTACCGACTCGGCGGCACCACATCGAGCAGGTTGGGTTCGTCCGGGTTCTGGCCGATGTTGGTGCGGCGGATGGCGACGGTAATGATCTCGGCGCCGCTGGCCTCAGTGGCACGCTGTGTCTCGTCGAGGTCCGTGTACTTGCCGCTGCCGACGAGCAGGCGGGAATGATAGGTCTTACCGGCGATGACGAAACCGTCGTCGCGGCGGGTGCTGTTGTCTGACATGGGTGCTTACCGGTTCTGGCGATGGGAAAAATGGCGGCTATTATAGCCGCTCGGACAGTTTTGCGCAGGGAAATGGTGCCATCAACCGCCACCGATGGCGTGCACAACCTCCACCTGATCACTCTCGTGCAGGACCTTTCCGGCGTATTCACTACGCGGCACGATCTCGCGATTGACCTCCATGGCCAGCCGCCGGCCACTCAGGCCCATTTCGTTTACCAGCTGTTCCGCCGTACAGCCATCAGGCAGTTCGTGCGGCTCGCCATTGAGTTGGATTTTCATAGCGCGCAAGCCTACCCAGCGCGATCGTATGGGTCAATGGAGTATCCACCGGTAAAAAAGCCATGGAGCTATATATGATGACAGACGATGGTCCACAGCCACAATAATGCCAACCCTGCCAGGCTGCGGCGACATGTCAGATATGGCAATGTTTTGCTGGCATTGTCCTGAAACGGGCGTTTATAATGCCCCGTCACAGATTAGGGGCATAGACCTCCCTGTTGTAGCAGATCACCGTTACTGCAGCATCTGCACATCGCGCAATTATCAAATCCAGAGTCCGTATCCCATGAAGGCCAATATCCTTTTCGAAAACGATGAACACACCGTACTGACCTTCACCGACCTGGTTAAGGGCAAGGGTATCCAGTCCAACCAGATGGCCATCATTCAGGAAGGACACTCCGCTATCTTCGACCCCGGTGGCGACCTGACCTACATGCCGCTGTCCATGGCCATTGCCAAGTACGTCAAGGTGAAAGACATTGACTACATCATCGCCACCCACCAGGATCCGGACATCATCTCCTCATTGGACAAGTGGCTGATGTACAGTGATGCCAAGATTGTCATCTCCACGCTGTGGGAGCGTTTCGTGCCGCACCTGGTGCCCGGCTACATGAAGGAAAAGGCCGAGGGACGTCTGGTCGCCATCCCGGATCAGGGCATGGACATCCCGCTGGCGCACTCGGTCATCAAGGCCATCCCGGCACACTTCCTGCATTCGGTGGGCAATTTCCAGTTCTACGACCCCATCAGCAAGATCCTGTTCTCCGGCGACGCGGGCGCCTCACTGGTCGACACCGCACCGGAACGCCCAGTGCGCGACTTTGACAAACACATCGACAAGATGCTGGGCTTTCACCAGCGTTACATGGTATCCAACAAGGTCTGCCGCCTGTGGGTCAACATGGTGCGCGATATGGATATCGACATCATCGTGCCACAGCACGGTCGCCCCTTCGTCGGCAAGGAAATGATCGGCAAGTTCCTCGACTGGTTTGAAACCCTGGAGTGCGGCATCGACCTGATGACTCAGCAGAACTACACCGCACCCTGACGAGAGCCTCCCGGCCTCACGGAAAACCATCGGCAGGGGTACCTGCCACTGCTGCTGTCAGGGGAGATCGTTGCCCCTAGTACTCCGTCAATATTGCCTTGGCGGAGTACTAGGGTAATATTTCACAAAAAACGCCATCACGGGGCACAACCCGATTCGATATTCGGCTTTTTCGCCCCCGATCCCCGCCATTTCACCCATATTCAGCCTGCGCTCATCTTGGGTTCAGCCTGCGCTCATCTTATGTTCATCCTACGTTCATCTTTAGGGCGGTTTACTAGCGCCGCTGATTCAAGCCTCACAAGCTAATTCAAGTCAATAACTTGAAATGCCGAATCATCACCCAGGTATCCGGCTTTTGAATACCAGAGTTTCACCCGCTGGCGCAGGCCTTGATGGCTGCATAAGTTTTTTTGTTGGCCGGGCTCTGGAAAGGCCAGAAATTTAGTCTACGCTAGAGAGATTGCATAGACATAATAACCAACCATTTTAATCCATTTTGGAGGAATACCATGCCCCAGAAAATAACCGCTAAGACCATCGCCATGGCTGCCGCCCTTGTCGCCCTTCCCATGACCGCTGGCACCGCCATCGCCGCCGATGGTGAGGCCGTTTACAAAAAGACCTGTAAAATGTGCCATGCAACCGGCATAGCCAGCGCCCCCAAATTGGGCAACGCAGCAGCCTGGAAGGACCGTATCGCCCAGGGCATGGACACCCTCTACACTCACTCCATCAAGGGCTTCAAGGGCAAGGGAATGATGCCTCCCAAAGGTGGCAACTCCAAGCTGTCCGACGACGAAGTCAAGGCTGCTGTCGACTATATGGTTGGACACTCCAAGTAATCTCGCTCGAGATTGCTGGCGAAGACAGCCTTGTAGAAAGCGGCCCCCTGGGCCGCTTTCTTTTTTGCACACCCTCCACCCTGCTCACCCCGACGCCTTTGCTCCTCACTTCTGTCACACGACAGTAAAATCATTCATCGCCAACGATGCTATCATTCTTGTAATACCCACTTCGCAGAGACACCGCCTTGTCTGAAATGAGCTTCATCAGCGTCATCGAGCGCTATCATCAGAACCGCGACGCCATTCACGATCTGATGGCCTCGATCCTGACCGGCATCACGGAGCAGCGCCTGTTCGACGACGAAAAGCTGCAACAGTCCGCCATCGAGTGCCTCAGTGAGCGTTACCCCTTTGTCGAACTGCTGTACACGTTGGATACCGAAGGCCTGCAGCACAGCGAGAACCACCGCCCCTCGGGCGACAAACGCAAAAAGACCCTGCACGGCAAGGATCGTAGTCAGCGCCCCTACTTTCAGCTGGTAAAGGACAACCAGCGTGTCGTCGTCACCGAACCCTATCTGTCCATCGCCAACACCAGCCTGTGCATCTCCGCCACGGCGCCGGTGAGGGATCACGACGGCAAATTGCTGGGCTATGTGGTACTGGATATCGACTTGGCCGGCATCATCGCCTTCCTCATGGGTGACACCGCACGGCGCCGCTTTGCGCCGCTGTTCAAGCTGGTCTATTCATTGATCGCCGTGGGCCTGTTCTCTGTCGTCTTGTTGCTGTTGTACGCCTCGCTGAACGAGATCATCAACATGAGGCCGGACCAGGTGGGCGGCCACGACTTCTACCTGCGTCCCTTCGGCATCATTATTTATCTCACCTTAGGGCTGGCAATCTTCGATCTGGCCAAGACGACCTTCGAGGAAGAGGTGTTGATGCACAAGGATATCTTCCGCCACAGCTCCACGCGCCGCACCATCACCCGCTTCATGGCCGCCATCCTCATCGCCGTGTCCATCGAATCTCTGCTGCTGATGTTCAAGTCGGCACTCGGCGACGGCGAGCACCTGACCGATGCGGTGTGGATGATGATGTCTGCCGTGGGCCTGCTGATCGGTCTGGGGTTGTATGTCTATCTCGGCGCCAAGGCCGAGGCCGTGTTCAACGAAACCAATAGATAGCCCGCCGGCGAACACCGCCCCACCGAGGAATGCTACCGTGAGCCAAGCCCTGCCCCCCCTGCGCCTGAAGAAAAACGAGGAACGCCGACTGCGTGCGGGCCACCTATGGGTGTACAGCAACGAAGTTGACATCAAGCAGACACCGCTGAAGGATCTCGAACCCGGCTGTGCCGTCAGCATCGAGGACTCACGCGGCCATGCCATCGGCAGCGGTTATGTGAACCCTCACTCACTGATCTGCGCCCGGCTGGTCAGCCGTGATCCGAAATACACACTGGACAAATCCCTGCTGGTGCACCGCATCAACATCGCCCTATCCCTGCGCGACACCCTCTTCAGCACACCCTTTTACCGCCTCATCCACGGTGAGGGCGACAGCCTGCCAGGCCTGGTGGTCGACCGCTTCGGCGAGGTACTGGTGGTGCAGATCACCACCGCCGGCATGGAGCGCCACAAGGACGACATCATCGAAGCACTGCAACAGGTGCTCAAACCCACGGCCATCGTGCTGCGCAACGACAGTGGTTCACGCAAGCTGGAGGGACTGGAGAGCTATATCAACACCGCCCACGGGCGACTGCCCGACGAGCTGGTCATCGAAGAGAACGGCGCGCGCTTCGCCATCGACCCGTTGGGCGGACAGAAGACCGGCTGGTTCTTCGACCATCGCATGAACCGCGCGCGCATGCAGCAGTACGTGAAGGGCCAGCGGGTGCTGGACGTGTTCAGCTACATCGGCGGCTGGGGCATCGAGGCCGCCGTGGCCGGCGCCAGCGAGGTAATGTGCGTGGACGCCAGCCAAACGGCCATCGACCGCATTCATCAAAACGCCGAACTCAATGGCTTGGGTGACACTGTGGCCAGCCTGCAGGGCGACGCCTTCGAGGCGCTGAAAAACCTGCGCCAGGCGCGCGAGCATTTCGACGTGGTGATCATCGATCCGCCGGCCTTCATCAAGCGCAAGAAGGATTTTAAGGAAGGCCTCAACGCCTACCACCGCATCAACCAGATGGCCATGCAGGTGTTGAACAAAGGGGGCTATCTGGTCAGCGCCTCCTGTTCCTGGCACCTCAAGCAGGAGCAGCTGCGCGACACCATCCTCAAGTCCAGTCGCCACGTGGACCGTTCCGCACAGATCATCGAACAGGGGCATCAGGGGCCGGATCATCCCGTGCACCCGGCCATCGCCGAGACGGATTATCTAAAGGCGTTTATCGTGCGGGTGCTGGCGAACTGAGGTTCGGCGGGGTCATTTTTTACCACAGAGGCACGGAGTACACAGAGACTGCACTGAATTCAGTCCCTTTGTGCACTCCGTGTCTCTTGTGGTGAGATGAGCGGAAAGCATCGTGCGCGCGGCGCACGCTACGGGCAGGTGTAGTGTGCGCCGTGCGCACAACATGGATATCCAATTCCTCTATGTACCCCATGCCTCTGTGGTGAATAGTTACTAGCGCGCCTCCCCCTCGATCTGCGCTCGGTGGTCGCGGATGAACTCGCCCAACAACCGAAACGCCTCACCGAAGGCACTGCCACGCCGCCAGGCCAGCCCGATCTCACGCACACTGTTCTCGGCCAGCGGCCAAGTGCGGATACGCGTGCTCTTCAGCAGGGGCGAATCCACCGCCATCTGCGGCAGATAGGTGATCCCCAGATCGGCATCCACCATCTCCACCAGGGTCAGCAGGCTGCTGGCTGAAAATCCACTCACCTGCTCCGGCTTGCGGATCTCACAGGCCGACAGGGCATGGTCGCGCAGACAGTGGCCGTCTTCCAGCAGCAGCACGCTCTCCGGCGGCAAGCCTTCCACGCTGTAGTGCTGTGGATCCACCAGCTTGCTGTTCTCGTGGCAGGCAAGGCGAAAGGGGTCGTCGAACAGGCCCATCAACTCCACGTTGCGCAGCTCATACGGCAGGGCGATGAGGATCAGGTCCAGCTCACCGGACATCATCTTTTCGTAGATGCGCTGGGTGAGGTCCTCGTGCAGATACAGCTGCAGCTGCGGGTAGGCCTGACGCAGTGCCGGCAGCACCTTGGGCAGCAGGAAGGGGGCGATGGTGGGGATCACGCCGAGGCGCAGCTTGCCCGCCAGCGGGTCACGGTTGCTGCGCGCCAGCACCACCAGCTCCTCCATTTCACGCAGGCAATCGCGCGCCCTGGCCGCCACCTCGCGGCCGCTGGCGGTAATGGTGACGCTCTTGTTGGTTCGGTCTACCAGCTGCACCTCCAGCAGGCGCTCAAGATCACGGATGGCGACGCTGAAGGCGGACTGGGAGACAAAGCAGGCCTGCGCGGCCCGGCCAAAGTGGCCGTGCCTCTCCAGGGCAACGAAGTAGCGCAATTGCTTGACGGTGGGCAGGTTCATGGCGGAGGCTCCGGAGTGGGTGCTGGATCTATATTCGCAATAATAGAACGATATGATAGAAACGTTCTATTTTACCAATCTTTAGAACAGGTCTAGACTCTGTCCAACGATTTGAGAAAGCAATCCCGACACACCACACACTTAAGGAGTCAGACATGTTAGAAAACCGCGAAGGCCAGAACGCCCCCAAGGTCACCTTTCACACCCGCCAGGAGCACGAGTGGGTCGATCTCACCAGTGACGACATCTTCAAGGGCAAGACCGTGATCGTGTTCTCCCTGCCCGGCGCCTTCACGCCCACCTGCTCATCATCGCACGTGCCACGCTTCAACCAGCTCGCGCCGGTGTTCAAGGCCCATGGCGTCGACGAGATCATCTGCATCTCGGTCAATGATGCCTTCGTCATGAACGAGTGGAAGGCCGAGCAAAAGGCCGACCAGATCACCTTCCTGCCCGACGGCAACGGTGACTTCACCGACGGCATGGGCATGCTGGTGGACAAGGA
>CAZTPE010000136.1:2576-7183 GCA_964614545.1 uncultured Ectothiorhodospiraceae bacterium | reverse complement strand
CCCAGCGTCTTGCCTGTCGCGTCGATCACGAACCAATCACGCTCAACCTCGGCGGGTTTCGCACTAAACGTCTTCATATCGGCCTGTACTCCAAAAGAATCGGCTTGGAAAAGGCGCAAAATAGTACGGATTGCCCGCGCCGCTGTCAAGGGTGTGTCACACAAAAAAGCGCGGCCAAAAGGCCGCGCAATAAACCACCAGAAGGAAGATTTTCCATTTGCGGAAAATCGGCCGGACACTAGCACTGGCCCGGCCCATCACAGGATAACCAAGCGATCCTCAACGAGGAATCAAATAGCAACAGCCATCAGTGACTGACTCTGATCCTGAGACATAAGATTTTCTTTGTCAAGCAAAAGTAATTTTTGGGGTAGGTCCTGCCTGGAGCCGTGACTTCAGACTCTTCTCAAACAACAAAAAGCAGCCGAAAAAGACGCCCCGCTATCTGCAAGACCTGCGCCCCATCCAGCCAAGCCTCACCTCCAGGCACGCACAATGCGTTCCCGCAACGGGACGAGTCGACCGTGAAAAAAATGGCCAGCATCATCGAAGCGCTCATAAACCGGGCGCCACAGCTGTTGCTCCACCCAGCACGAAACACTCTCGGGATTCACCACTTCATCGACCCCTCCCTGTATCACCATCCACGGCACGTCAACGCCACCATCCCGGGCAAACTCAAACTTGTCCACCGGCGGCGCCACCAACAACAGCCGTTCCGCGCCGGCCTCCCGATACCCCGAGTAGGCGACAAAAGAACCAAAGGAAAAGCCCGCCAGCCACAGCGGTGACTGTGCAAAACGCCGTCGCATCCAGCTGACCGCCGCCAGCATGTCCTGCACTTCGCCCACGCCCTGGTCGAACTGGCCGTCCGAATGACCGACGCCGCGAAAGTTGAAGCGCAGGGTTGCCGCACCCAGCTCGCCGAACGCCTTCGAAACCATGTGCACGACCTTATTGCTCAGGGTTCCGCCGTAGAGCGGGTGCGGATGACAGACAACAGCGATGGGAGCAGAGGCATCCGGCAGCGCTGAATACGTCAACACGGCCTCCAGCACGCCGGCCGGGCCGGAGATCAAAAAATGGGCACCCGAGGCAGGAAGCCCGGTTGAGTCATCGAACAAAGACAGGCCTTCACCTTGCGACTTATCTGCGCTCACCACGACCTCGACGATGGGAAAATTAAGCCCGGTACAACACGACGCTCAGAGCTTGAGCCTCTCCACCACACGCCCGTGCAACAGATGTTCTTCGACAATTTCGTTGACGTCATCAATATCGGCATAGCGATACCAGACGTCATCCGGATAGACCACCGCCACCGGCCCCTCGCCACAGCGATTCAGGCAGCCCGCCGAATTGACGCGCACACAGCCCTCACGGCCGGCGATGCCTAGTTCCTTGGTGCGCTGTTTGGCGAAGTCCCGTATCGCCTGCGCATCGGCGTTGGCACAACAGGCAGTGCCATCCTCACGGCGATTGGTGCAGAAGAAAATATGATATTTGAAATAAGCCATAAATCAGTACGCACAATAGGCTGGAAGAAAGGGGTGCAGCATAGCCGCTGGGCCCGAATGCGATCAAGAAATGGATGAGTCCCGCACACACCAGTTATACTGCAACCCAACGACGGCTCGATCACACAGCCCATTTTTTGCGCGCCACACGCCGACACCTCGCGGATACCCACCTTTGCCCCTTTCTCAGCCGCTTCACCAACAGATCGACCGCTGCGTGATGTGCGGCATCTGCTCACAGCACTGCCCCACCTATGCCCTGAGTCCGAACGAAAATGAATCGCCACGCGGTCGCCTGGCGCTGATCGCCGCCGTCAACCAGGGGCAGCTGACACCCAGCACGCCCCTATTCGAACACCTTGACCACTGCCTGGGTTGTCGCGCCTGCGAACGCGCCTGCCCCTCGCAGGTGCCGTTCGGCGAGATCATGGATCAGGCCCGCGATCTGCTGGAACCACAACGCCCCGGGGGACAACATCTGGGCAAGCGTATCGGTCACGCACTGCTCGGCCACCGCCGTCTCCTGCGTTCCGCACTTACCGGCCTGCGCTGGGCGCAAAAAGCGGGGATCAGCAAAGCGGCGGGAGGTATCCCCCCGATCCCCGCCAACCCCGGATGGCAGTCCTATTATCCGCCCCGCAACAAAACCCAAGGTGACGTCGCTCTGTTTCTCGGCTGCATCAACGAGACCCTGGGACAGGATGAGTTACGTGCCGCGATTCACCTGCTCACCAGCGCCGGCTATGGCGTCCATGTGCCGCCGCAACAGACCTGCTGTGGCGCCATGCATCAGCACAACGGCAACATCCGCGCGGCCACCGGACTCGCAAGACAAAACCTGCAGGCATTTGCAAACCTGCCCATAGAGGCCATCCTGCATACTGCCAGCGGCTGCACCGCGATGCTGCAGGAATATAATAATCGGGTGAAATCGCCACCCGCACAGGCCAACGCAGCAGTGGAATTCAGCGCCAAAACACAGGACGTTAGCCACTTTCTCGCCACTGTTCACTGGCCCGAACAGGTACAGTTTTCGCCCTTGCCGGCGCGTGTCGCCGTACACAGCCCCTGTAGCCTGAAGTATGTCCTGCAACAGACCCTCGCACCTTTACGACTACTGGAAAATATCCCCCGTATCGAACTGGTCGAATTGCCCGACAACGGCCACTGTTGCGGCGGTGCCGGCAGTTACATGCTGACCCAGCCTGAACGGGCGGCGCGTCTGCGCGAAGACAAGCTGGATGCACTGCACAAGACACAGGCAGACATCCTCGTCACCAGCAACATTGGCTGCGCACTGCACCTGCAGGCGGGCCTGCGGGAAAGAGGGCGAGAGATTGAAGTCCTGCATCCGGTGACATTACTTGCCCGGCAACTGAGCACACCCTAGTACTCCGACAATGAGCTCCTTTAAACCAGCAGCGACAATGCAAATGAAACAAAACACTCTGCGCTGGTTTAACATCGGCGTCTTTTGCATTTTCTTCCTGCTGCTCCTCCACGCTGTCGAAGACCCCGATATCTGGTATCACATGACCATCGGCCGTGCCGTGCTCGAGCAGGGATGGATTCCGGCGGAGGAGTTCTATGTGTTCACACGCCTGGGGCAGCCCGCAGAATTTCACGAATGGGGATTCGGCCTGCTCTATCATCTTATCCAGCAAGCCACCGGCGTTACCGGCATGATCCTGGCGAACGCCTTGCTGGGGGCACTGATCCTATTCCTTCTTTACCGCACGGCCTGTCGCCGCGGCCTGTCTATTTTCGCCTCCCTGGCTGCGGCGGCAGTCGCATTCTGGCTGATGGAATTTCGCTTTACCTTGCGGCCCGAGAATTTTCTTTACCTCGCCCTCGCCGCCACACTGTATTTCACCGAAAAATACCGTGATTCCGGCGACTGGCGTCAACTGATGGCTATTCCGGTAATAGGCCTGATACTGGCTCAGGCCCACCCCTCCGTCATCATGCTGGGACTGGTATTGGCTGCCTATATTACTGAGGCCATCGCCCGCCCAAGGCCCCATCTAAAACAGGCGGCCCAGTTGACGCTGACCCTTATCGCAACCCTGGCTATCTCTATTCTCAATCCCTACGGCGTAGAGCAACTGATCCTGCCCATCAAGTTCGCCATGGAAACCCATCTGCTGGATTCCATTACAGAGTTCCTGCCGGCACTGTCCACAGAATTTGCCTATCGCTTCATCATCGGTATTGCCCTCGGCTTCTTCGCATTGATGGGCATCAAGAAGCGCTTTTCTCTCGCCGAGTGGCTAATACTGGTTGGCTTTGCATTCCTCGCCTACCAGCATGGCCGCAATATCGCCTTGCTGGGGCTGGCGCTCACGCTCCCGCTGGCGACGGCGTTTGATGTCGTTATCAAGAAACGCGTCTATCAGGCGACATTTGCCGCCTTGTGTCTGCTGCTTGTCGCCATCGATGTGCTGCCACGGCACAGACTTTCATTTGACATCGACCCTTGGACCGCCCCGGTGGCCGGTGCCGAGATAGTGGCGCAAACGGCACCAACAGGAAATATTCTCAATTTTTACCATCTGGGAAATTATCTTGCGTGGCGGCTGGGTGATACCCATATGATTCTTATTGACGGAAGAAATTTTCGCAGTAATGCCGCTCTGACCCTTCACGACACACTCTTGCGGGTATCCCCCGGCTGGGAAAACACCCTGGACCGATACGGCATTGTGGCAGTGATAACACCCGCAACCCTGCCCTATTCGGGCAATTTCATCCCACTCGCCTTCGCATTACCCAACACCCCCGGCTGGAAGTTAGTGGGCCGCGAACCCGCTGGCCTGGTGTTTATACGCAACGACGAAAAAACCGGCCAGGATTGCACGTCGGTGCGTGAAGTTTGGATCCAGGCGGAAGAGGAATTAAAGGCCAATCTATCATTTTATCCCGACAGTCTATCAAGCCAGCATGCCTTGAATACCGTAATAAACACACTTGACGCATTGAACAATACGGCATGCGAAGCCCCGAGTATTACGAAGCCCTGACTTATCTTCAGTTCGATCACAATACTGTTAAGGATTAAGACGGCATGAGGCATAGTGGCTGCACGAAAAT
>CAZTPE010000136.1:0-2476 GCA_964614545.1 uncultured Ectothiorhodospiraceae bacterium | reverse complement strand
GGCATAGTGGCTGCACGAAAATAACGCGACCGATGCGGTTCGCTATCGCTCACCAGCATCCTACATGGGCCTCCGAAACAACTTTCTGTCACATGCCACCTTCAACAACCCATGCGTCGAGGAAGTGAGTGGCAGCATGACGGAGCCGGGCATTTGCCAGGCTTTACCCCCACTTCCCCATTGGAGTAGAGTTTATCTTATGAACCAACGACACTACACGCCACTTGACCACGTGATCCGGCACATCGACGTCGGCCTCCGCACCCTGCTGGGTCAACCGCGCATCACCGAGCGCCCCAATCCGGCCGACGGCCTGCCCGAGGCCGGACTGGACGACAGCGAACGCGATCTGGCCGGCCGGCTGATGCGTATCAACCATGCCGGTGAAGTTGCCGCACAGGGGCTGTACGAAGGTCAGGCGCTCACCGCCAAGCTACCGGACGTGCGCGAAAAGATGGAACGCGCCGCTCAGGAAGAAAACGATCACCTGGCTTGGTGCGAACAACGCGCCAAGGCGTTGGGTAGCCACGTCAGCTATCTCAACCCGCTGTGGTATTTCGGCTCCCTGGGTATTGGCGCCGCCGCCGGGCTGGCGGGTGATAAGTGGAGTCTGGGCTTCGTCGCCGAGACAGAGAAGCAGGTGATCCGGCACCTCGATGAGCACCTCGCCCGGCTGCCGCAGCAAGACCAGAAGAGCCGTGCCATCCTCGAACAGATGCGCGAAGACGAGGCCCATCATGCCACTGTGGCCCTGCAGGCCGGCGGCGCCAAGCTGCCCGCACCGGTGAAAAAGCTCATGGGTCTGACGTCAAAGGTGATGACGGGGCTGGCCTTTCGGCTATAAATCCCGCCGAACGAAGCAAAATAGCCGGCAGGTTTTCGTTGCAAGATAACGACCTTGTGGGAGCGGCTTCAGCCGCGAAGAGATGGCACCCTACTCGCGGCTGAAGCCGCTCCCACAATCAATCTCCCGCCCCGCCGCAAAGGCACATCACGCAATATTGCGCCCGTAGAAAATTTCCAGCATTTCACGCTCCAACTGCAACTCGATGCGGCCACGTTCGGCCTCGCTCAGCTCGGCAGTGTCGACACCGAACAGATAGTTTTCCAGCTCCAACTCCTTGAGTATCATCTTGGTGTGAAAGATATTCTCCTGATAAACATTGACATCGATCATCTGGTACCGCGCGCGAGTATCGTCGGCAATGAAATTCTGGATCGAGTTGATCTCGTGATCGATGTAGTGCTTACGGCCGTCCACGTCGCGGGTGAAACCGCGCACGCGATAATCCATGGTGACGATGTCGGAATCGAAGCTGTGCAGCAGGTAGTTGAGCGCCTGCAGTGGCGAGATGCGCCCGCAGGTGGCGACGTCGATGTCCACGCGGAAGGTACTGATGCCGTTATCCGGGTGACTCTCCGGGTAGGTGTGCACAGTGAGGTGGCTCTTGTCGAGATGCGCCACCACGGCATCCGGCAACGGCCCCGGCGCCTCGGTGTTGGAGATATCCTGCGACACCGCCGGCTCTTCGGCGATCAGGATGGTCACGCTGGCGCCCTGTGGGTCGTAGTCCTGATGGGCGATATTGAGGATGGTGGCACCGATGATGTTGCACACGTCAGTGAGGATGTTGGTCAGCCGCTCGGCGTTGTATTCCTCGTCGATGTATTCGATGTACTCCTGGCGCTGCGCCTTGGTACGCGCATAGCAGATGTCGTAGATGTTGAAGCTCAGGGTCTTGGTGAGATTGTTGAAGTCCTTGAGCTGGAGCTTGGGCAAAGGCTTGATCACGGCAACTACTCTCAATTATTCAGTGGGCCGCACGAGCGGCGGATGATAGATCATCTGTACGGTATTACCATCGGGGTCGAGACAGTAGAAGCTACGTGCACCATCGCGATGGGTACGCGGCCCGGTCTTCATGCGGATGTCGTGGGCACGCAGGAAGTCGAACCACTCGTCCACGTCATCCGCGTGGTCGAGAATGAAGCCGATGTGGTCAAGGTGCTGCTGTTCGCCGAAGTCGTTAGCAGCCCGGTGCAGGGCCAGGTTATCGTTGCCCGAAGTGAGATACACGGCATTGGCGTCCGGCCGCCACTCCACGGCCATGCCCAGCAGCTCCACGTAGAACCGCTCGGTGGCCTCATAGTTGCGCACGAACAGCGCCACATGGCGCAGGCCGCTGGTGGGGTTGGGTTTGATCATGTAAATAATTCCTGTGCTGAAAGACTATCGTAGGGTAGGAGCGGGCCATGCCCGCGATGACCGATGCAGGGATACATGATGCCGTAGGAGCGCCTTTAGGCGCGACAGCGGGTTGAGGCATTGTCGCGCCTAAAGACGCTCCGTGCACTGACTCAAGCCTTGGCTGGCATGCCATCGCGGGCATGGCCCGCTCCTACACTGTTTTTCAATGACCGGAGTGGTCGTTTCGGCCTCTCAGGCCTCCCGAACCTCGAAATCATGGCTGATCTC
>CAZTPE010000135.1:0-7214 GCA_964614545.1 uncultured Ectothiorhodospiraceae bacterium | reverse complement strand
CTCATCGTCCGCCTCAGCGCCATCGGCGACGTGGTGATGGCCTCGCCGCTGATCCGCGCCCTGCGCGACAAATACCCCGAGGCGCACATCGCCTGGCTGGTGCAGGCGGAGGCGGTGCCGCTGCTGGCGGCCAATCCGCGTCTCGACGAGGCCATCGTTTGGCCGCGCGGTGAGTGGCAGCGGCTGTGGCGCGAGAGACGCTATTGGCAGTTGTTAAAAGCGGTGCGAAGCTTCCGCCGTGAGCTGCGGGCGCGGGGCTTCGATTTGGTGCTGGACATCCAGGGCCTGCTGAAGAGCGGTCTGCTGGTGTGGATGACGGGGGCGCCCGAGCGCGTTGGCCTGGGCTCACGCGAGGGCAGTGCGCGGCTGATGACGCGGGTGGTGGACAAGCCCCGTGGCGATAAGCGCATCGGCTCCGAATACAGGTGCATGGCCGAGGCCCTGGGGCTGGATACCGAGCCCTTTGAGATGGATCTGGCCCAGTCTGCCGAGGATGAGCATTTTGCCGATAATTTCATCACCAAACACGGCCTGCAGTCGGGCTACGCCGTGATGTGCCCCTTCACCACCCGCCCGCAGAAGCACTGGGTCGAGACGCGCTGGCCCGAGCTGGCGGCGCGGCTGGATTTGCCGGTGGTGATGCTGGGCGGCCCTGGCGACTGCGAGGCCGCTGCGCGCATCGCTGGCGGCGGGGCGGAAATCATCGACATGGCCGGTAAGACCTCCCTGTCGCAGGCCGCCGCCTTAATTAGCCGTGCGAGCCTGCTGGTGGGCGTGGACACCGGCCTGATGCACATGGGCATCGCCTTCGCCGTGCCCACCATCGCCATCTTCGGCTCCACCTGCCCCTATCTCGACACTGGTCGTGACAACACCCGCATTCTTTATAAGGCCCTCGACTGCTCGCCCTGCCGTCGTCGCCCCACTTGCGACGGTCGTTTCGACTGCATGGACAAGATTGAAGTGGGCGAAGTGCTGAGCAACGCCCGGGAGCTGCTGGCGTGAGCGTACCGCTGACGGTGCTGCACGTGGAGGCCGGCCGCCATCTCTACGGCGGCGCCCTGCAGGTGGTCTATCTGCTGCAAGGCCTGCAGGCCGAAGGGGTGCGCAACATCCTGGTCTGCCCCGAGGGCAGCCACATCGCCCCGGCGGCGCGCGATGCGGGAGCCGAGGTGATCGAGACGCCCATGGGCGGTGATGCCGATCTCGGCCTGATATTTCGACTGCGGCGCATCATCCACCGGGAGCGGCCTGGCCTGGTGCACCTGCACAGCCGTCGCGGTGCCGACCTGTGGGGTGGTATCGCGGCGCGCCTGGCGGGGGTGCCAGTGGTGCTTACCCGGCGCGTGGACAACCCCGAGCCGGCTTGGTGGGTGGGCCTCAAGTACCGCCTCTATCAGCGTGTGGTGACCATCTCTGAAGGCATCCGCCGGGTGCTCATTGACGAGGGCCTGACTCCGGCACGGGTGACTTGCGTGCACAGCGCCGTGGACACCGAACGCTACCGCCCCGGCTGCGCCGAAGACGGCCTGCTGGCCCGCGAGCTGGACCTGTCCGGCGAGGGTCCGGTGCTGGCCGTGGTCGCCCAGCTCATCGCCCGCAAGGGCCACCGCTACCTGCTCGAGGCCCTGCCCGGCATCCTCGAGGCGGTGCCGCAGACGCAGGTGGTGTTCTTCGGCCGCGGGCCACTGGAGGCGGAGCTGCGCGCGGCGGTGGAACACGCCGGCTTGACGGACCATGTGCACTTCGCCGGTTTCCGCGACGACCTCGAGCGCCTGCTGCCCTGCCTCGACCTGGTGGTGCATCCGGCGGAGATGGAAGGCCTCGGCGTCTCTCTGCTGCAGGCCGCCGCCTGCGGCGTGCCCATCGTCGCCTTTCCCGCCGGCGGGATCCCCGAGATCGTGCGCGAGGGCGAGAACGGCCACCTGCTGCCGGTGGGTGACGTGGCGGGCCTGCGGGGGCGTATCATCGAGCTGCTGCAGGCGCCCGGGCGGATGTGCGAACTGGGCCGGCAGGGGCGTGCGCTGGTGGAACGCGAGTTCTCCATCGGCAGCATGGTGCGGGGCAATCTGGCCATTTACCGCGAACTGGTTTTGGGTGAGGAGTCCGCCAATGAACGCCAATAAACGCCAATTCTTGCACGCAGGGGGTTGCACAATTTGCCCCAATTTCCATTCGCGTCCATTTGCGTTTATTGGCGGATTTTTCCTTTTCTTGATCGCTGCAGGAGGGTGGTAACGAATGCCCAGTAGCCTGCACATCATCGGCAGCGGCGGCTTCGGCGGCGCCGAGCGTTTCTTCGTGCGCCTGGTGCACGCCCTGCACGAGGCCGGCGAGCCGGTGGCCGCCGTGAGCCGCCCCGGCGGCATGGTGGCGCCGGAGTTGGGGCCGGAGATCGAACACCACGGCGTACCCCTGCGCAACGTGCTGGACCTGCCCTCACGTTGGGCCATCCGCCGTCTGGTGCGCGAACTGCGGCCCGACATCGTGCAGACCTATATGGGCCGCGCCACGCGCCTGACCCGTCTCAAGGGCCGCGGCCCGGTGCACATTGCCCGTCTGGGCGGCTTCTACAAGCTGGACGGCTACCGCCACGCCGAGGCCTGGGTGGGCAACACCACCGCCATCTGCGACTACCTGCGCGAGGGTGGTTTTCCCGCCGATCGGGTATTCCACATCCACAACTTCGTCGACCTCGCGCCGCCCCTGGCCGAGGCCGAATTGGCCGCGGTACGGGCGCGCTTCGGCATCCCCCCTGACGCTCGGGTGATCGCCGGCGTCGGCCGGCTGGTGGAGAAGAAGGGCTTTCAGGACCTGCTGGCCGCCTTCGCCCGCCTGCCTGCCGAGCTGGAAGGGCGGCCCCTGCACCTGCTCATTGCCGGCGACGGCCCCCTGGCCGAGGCGCTGCGCGAGCAGACCCGCGCCCTCGGCCTGGAATCCCGCGTGCACTGGGCGGGCTGGCAGCGCGACCCGGCGCCGGTCTACCAATTGGCCGAGGTGTTCGTCTGTCCCTCGCGTCACGAGCCCCTGGGCAATGTCATCCTCGAGGCTTGGAGCCACGGCCGGCCGGTGCTCTCCACCGCCAGCCACGGTGCCCTGGAGCTGATCACCCCGGACGAGAGCGGCGTGCTGGTGCCTTGCGAGGAACCGCCACGCATGGCCGAGGCCCTGCAGGCCCTGCTAGCGGACGCGTCGGCCCGGCAGCAGATCGCCGCCGCCGGGCGCGCCGTGGCGGGTGGTCGATATGGCCGCGCCTCGGTGGTGGAGAGTTATCTCTCCCTGTATGACGAGCTGCTGCGCCGCCTGCGCTGAGCCGGCCTGTGGTAGCATCCGGATTTTCTCACTGATCCTTGGGAAGCCATGTTTCAACTGCCTGATTTTTCCTCGGCCCGCATCCTGGTAGCGGGCGACGTCCTCCTTGACCGCTACTGGTCCGGCGACACCTCGCGTATCTCCCCCGAGGCCCCGGTGCCGGTGGTGCGGGTGGCGGACGTCGAGGAGCGCCCCGGCGGCGCCGGCAACGTGGCGCTGGGCATCGCCGCTTTGGGTGGCCGGGCCTCGGTACTGGGCCTGGTGGGCGAGGACGAAGCGGGGGAGGCCCTGGAGGCTTTGCTGGCGAGTGTCGACGGCGTCACCTCCGAGCTGAAGCGCGCCGACATGGCCACCATCACCAAGCTGCGCGTGCTCAGCCGCCATCAGCAGCTGATCCGCCTCGACTTCGAGGCCGCGCGGCCGCTGCCCGGCGGCGAGCGGCTGGGCGAGGGTTTCAACGAGGCCCTGGCGGCGGCGGACGTGGTGGTGCTTTCCGACTACGGCAAGGGGGCGCTGCTGCCCTGTACCCATCTTATCGAACAGGCCCGCGCGGCGGGGCTGCCGGTGTTGGTGGATCCCAAACAGACCGACTTCGCCGCCTATCGCGGCGCCAGCCTGGTAACGCCCAATCTGGGCGAGTTCGAGGCCGCGGTGGGCCATTGCGCCGACGAGGCCACCCTGGTGGCGCGCGGCGAGGCCCTGATGCAGGCCCATGACATCGCGGCCCTGCTGGTTACCCGCAGCGAGCAGGGCATGATCCTGTTGCAGCGTGGTGAGGCGCCGCTGGTGATCCCGGCACAGGCGCGCGAGGTGTACGATGTCACCGGTGCCGGCGACACGGTGATCGCCACCGTCGCCGCCGGCCTCGCTGCCGGACTTGCCCTGCCCAACGCGGTGCGTCTGGCCAACATGGCCGCCGGCATCGTGGTGGGCAAGCTGGGTACCGCCACCGTGTCGGTGGATGAGCTGCGTCGCGCCCTGGCTGGCTTCGATGCCTCGCATCGCGGGGTGCTGGATAAGCCAGCCCTGCTGGCCATGGTTGCCGAGGCGCGCGCCCACGGCGAGAGCATCGTCATGACCAACGGCTGCTTCGATATCCTGCACGCCGGCCACGTGGCCTACCTGGAGCAGGCCGCGCGCCTTGGCGACCGGCTCATCGCGGCAGTCAACGATGACGCCTCGGTAGCGCGCCTCAAGGGGCCCGAGCGACCGGTAGTGCCGCTGGCGCAACGCATGGCGGTGTTGGCTGGACTGTCGGTGGTGGACTGGGTGGTGCCGTTCGGTGAGGACACCCCGGAGCGGCTCATCTGCGCGCTGCGTCCAGACATCCTGGTGAAGGGCGGCGACTACCGTCCCGAGCAGGTGGCCGGTGGTCAGTGCGCCGGTGAGGTGCGCATCCTGCCCTTCCTAGACGGCCACTCCACCTCGCGCATCGTCGACACCATTCGCGGCGGCGGGGATGCCTGAATACCGCCGGGGCTTGTTGACAGATGGATCTTGACCTCCTGCTGACTATCAACCAGGGTTGGGCCAGCCCGGCCCTGGACGCCTTCTTCGGCTGGATATCTCAGAAGAATACCTTTTCCCTGCCGGTGCTGGGGCTGATCCTGTGGCTCCTGTGGCGTCGCCAGGGGCGTGCCGGGCTGCACCTGTGGCTGCTGTTGATCGTCTGTGTGTTGCTGGGTGACGCCATCGGCAATGGCCTCAAACACCTGTTCGGCCAGCTGCGCCCCTGTGCCGCGCAGCCGGAGCTGGTGCGTCTGGTGATGGAACCTTTTCGCGTCGGCTGCGCCTTCAAGCCCACCGGCATGCCCTCCAATCACGCCCTCAACTTCTTTCTCACCGCGGCCTTTCTCGGCGTTGTCCTGCGTTCCTGGCGCTGGGGGCTGGTGCTGGGCGGGGTAGCCGTGCTGGTGGCCCTGTCTCGGGTCTATCTCGGTGTGCATTATCCCAGCCAAGTGTTGGCGGGGGCCGGTTTCGGCCTGCTGCTGGGTGCGCTGGCGGCGTGGGGGGTATGCACGGCACCGGTCCTGCGGCGTTGGGTGTGGGCGACAAAAAAAGCGTGAACGGCATCACGAAATAGTCTGTCCTACGTGCCGATAGTCGTGGGTAATCGCAACCACCCACGGGGACAGATGAATGAAGAAAGGTATTTTGCTTGCCGCATTGACGGCCTTGGCGACCCTTGGCGGGCCACTGCAGGCACAGGACTACAATGAGGGGTTCCTGGCGGCAGCGGCCGGTGACTATGAGACGGCCGTGGCCAAATGGCAGCCGCTGGCGGAGGGTGGTGACGCCAATGCGCAGTTCAATATGGCGCTGATCTATCACAAAGGGCTGGGTGTAGAGGCCGACGAGGCGCGTGCGGTGGGCTGGTATCATCGGGCGGCCGATAACGGCAGTCAGTATGCGCAGGAGTTTCTCTCCGCGGCCTATGACAAGGGTTGGTTCGGCCTGCCGCAGGATAGCCGACTGGCGCAGTACTGGGAAGGTCGCCTGGATCAGTAATCACCCTTCAAGTAATGGTATTTTTCCGGCCGCCGTGTTTCGACACGGCGGCCTTTTTCGTTGCAGCAGGCGGGTTGCCAGCGTAATCTTGTCAATCATTTATCGCTGATTATCGTTACTGGTTATTGCTACCGGTGATTGCGAAAAGTTTCTTTGCGCGGAGGTTGGTATGGACACACGTTTTCAATGGTCACGGGGTTTTGCCCTGCTGGTTTTGTTGGCCCTGCTGGCGGCCTGTTCCAGCAAGACCACGGTCGAGAGTGATCTCGGCATCAAGGGGGCGCCGGACTGGGTCAATGAGGGCACCAATATCCTCAAGACCAAGAATGGCCGCCTGTTCCACGGCGTGGGTTCAGCACCGCCGCTGGGCGATTTCTCGCTGCAGACCTCCACCGCCGACAATCGTGCCCGCGCCGAGGTGGCGCGTGTTCTGTCGTCTTATATGGAAATCGTCTCTCGGGACTACATCGCCAGTGGCAAGGCCGACGAGGCGGGCTTTACCGAGCAGAGCGTGTCACGCCAGATCGACAACATCACCAAAATCAACCTCACCGGTGTGCGCATCATCGGTCACTGGCGTGACAAGAAAACAAAAACGGTCTACGCCATTGCCGAGCTGGACATGAATCAGGTGAAGAAGACCCTGGAGGGCGTTGAGGCCATGAATTCGGGCCTGAAGAATTATCTCGATACCAGTGGCGGCAAGATATTTGACCGCATCGCCACCAAGCGGGAGGAATAAGGGAATGTTGTCGAAGCGTATGAAAACCCTGTGGGTACTGTTGCTGGCCGTGGCCCTGGGCGCCTGCGCGACCAAGGTGGAGCGTATCGATACCGAGGAGGTGCGCGACCTGAGCGGCAGCTGGAACGACACCGACTCGCGACTGGTCTCGGAAGAGATGATCCGTGATGTGCTGTCGCGCCCCTGGATCAACCGCTACACCCGCAGTCACGATGGCAAGCCGCCGGTGGTGATCGTCGGCGAGGTACGCAACCTCAGTCATGAACACATCAACGTCAATACCTTCGTCGCCGACATGGAGCGCGCGCTGATCAACTCCGGCAATGTCGAAGTGGTGGCGTCGAGCACCGAGCGCGGCGAGGTGCGTGGTGAGCGCAAGGATCAGGACCTGAATGCCCGTGAGGACACCCGCAAGGCCATGGGTCAGGAAATCGGCGCCGACTTCATGCTCAAGGGCACCATCAATACCATCATCGATGCCGAAGGCAAGAAACAGGTGAAGTTTTACCAAGTGGACCTCACCCTGATCAGCATGGCGGATAACCGTAAGGTCTGGGTGGGACAGAAGAAGATCAAGAAATTCGTCGACAAGCGTTCCCTGCGTTTCTGACGGTTCGTTTCTGAACCGGGGCTGAGACATGTATCGGGCTAG
>CAZTPE010000134.1:0-7251 GCA_964614545.1 uncultured Ectothiorhodospiraceae bacterium | reverse complement strand
GATAGCCCCTCCTCGGGCGTCGACGGACTCATTGCCCAGGGCTACGTGCTGCAAAATCAACGATCGCACTCACTCAGCACAAGCTATTGATCCGTATAGCGATATGAAACTTTTCGGCAATCACAATAAGGATTATGCTCAAAGTTGTCATTCGCTCTACGAATCAATATCCCGCCTACCAAAAGTAGGTTCTTTAAGCAAAACGCCTGCTTTTGGTACGCTGCGCAAGCACGATTACTTGCAGGATCCAGGTTTTACAGTATGCGTTGAAATCATGATAGACCGTATTCGTCAATTCTTTGAAGCACACCTCAGTCCCGACAGCACCCGCGGAGATAGCCAGGAGCATCGTCTGCGACTGGCCTGTGCGGCATTACTGATCGAGGTGTCGCGTGCCGACTATGAGGTCACCGCGGAGGAGATGACGGTGATTTCCAGGGCGGTTCGCAAGACCTTTGGCCTGTCGGTAGCGGAGACCGTGGAGCTGATTCAGCTCGCCGAGGAAGAGGCCGAAGGTGCCACCAGCTACCACGAGTTCACCTCGCTGATTAATGACAGTTACAGCAAAGAACAGAAGATCCAGCTGTTGGAGCGGCTCTGGGAAGTGGTTTTTGCCGATGCGGAAATGGAGAAATACGAGGAGCATCTGGTGCGCAAGCTGGCCGATCTGCTGTACGTGCCGCACAGCCAGTTCATTGCCACCAAACTGCGTGTTCAGGCACGCCTTCAGGGCGGTGCATGAGGTTGTCGTGTATTTTACAGATTGGGTAAACTTCCGGACATGTGGACTGGTTGTACCGGAAACCAGGAGGAAACCTATGTGGTTGATGTAATACAGGCTTCAGCAGCGAAAACGATTGCGGAGGATGCCGCCCATTTTAGCATCCTGATTGCCGATGATATCGAAACCAATCGTGATCTCCTGTGTCGGCGTCTGGGAAAAATGGGCTTTCGGCTGCTCACGGCAAATAATGGCCTTGAGGTGCTGGAGTCGCTTGCACAGGCGTCCGTTGACTTGGTATTGCTGGATCTCATGATGCCGCTCATGGACGGCATCGAAGTCCTGCAATGCATGCGTCAGGATGTGCGCTATCGTGATATCCCGGTCATTATGATTACCGCCAATGACGATGTGGAGAACGCCGTGCGCTGTATCGACATGGGTGCCGAGGACTATCTCGTCAAGCCCTTCAACCACACCATGCTGCGGGCCCGGGTCAATGCCTGCCTGGAACGCAAGCGCCTGCGGGACCAGGAGGTACGCTATCGCGGTCGCATCAAGCGCCAGAACGATGAACTGGAAGAGCGTGTGCATCGCCAGGTGCGGGAGATATCCGAGTCACAATTGGCAACCATTTTTGCCATGTCCAAGCTGGCGGAATCCCGTGACCCGGAGACCGGCAAACATCTGGAGCGCATGCGTGAGTATTGCCGGCTGCTATCCCGGCAGCTGGGACGCACAGCGGCCTATTATGCGGAGATCGATGAAACCTTCGTGGAAAATATCTACGCGGCCAGCGCCCTGCATGATATCGGCAAGGTGGGGGTGGATGATGCCGTGTTACTGAAGCCGGGAAAGCTTACGGAGGAAGAGTGGGTTCTGATGCGGCGTCATCCCGTGCTCGGTGCGGATACCTTGCGTGAGGTTGACCACCAACACCCGGGCAATGGTTTTATCCGCATCGGCATCGACATTGCCGAGAGCCATCATGAAAAATGGGATGGCAGCGGCTATCCTTACGGTAAACGGAAAAAAGAAATTCCCTTGGTGGGGCGGATTTTGGCCTTGGGAGATGTATATGACGCCCTGACTTCTCAGCGTTGTTACAAAAAGGCCTTCAGTCATGAGAAGAGTCGGTCGATTATTGAGGAGGGCGAGGGCCGGCACTTTGATCCGGATGTCGTGCAGGCCTTCCGGGAGGTTGAGACAGAGTTTTTGCGTGTCCGCCAGGCTTTTCAGGATGCGGAGGACTGAATGATCTGAACTTCAATCAATGGGGCGAGGGTGGAGCCACGCTCACTGACGGTGATGAGAGAGGAAGTACAGATGCCAAAAGTACTCTTGGTAGAAGACAACGAAATGAACCGCGACATGCTGTCCCGGCGTTTGCAGCGCAAAGGGTATGACGTTGTCTTTGCGATGGACGGTAATGCGGCGGTCAGTATGGCCAGTATCGAAAAACCGGCCTTGATCCTCATGGATATGAGCTTGCCCGTCATGGATGGCTGGGAGGCCACCCGGCAGATCAAGTCAAACCCCGATACGCAGACCATCCCGGTGATTGCCCTCACCGCACACGCCATGGCCGGTGATCAGGAGAAGGCGTTGGCGGCGGGTTGTGAGGACTACGACACCAAGCCGGTGGACTTTCCTCGTCTGCTGGGCAAGATGGAAGAATTAATCAGCGTCTGAGTACCCTTTACACCCTGGCCATTGGGGCGGTCTGCCCACCTTTTCCGGGTATTTTCTCCTCAATCCGCATGGCCTTTCTTTTTTTCTTACAGAGTGTAGTACTCTTTCAAGGTGATAATGCCGGGTTCAGCTTGTCTGTCTGCATTCGCGGCACCAACAGTAGGCGCTTTAGGCGAGGCGCGAGGAGAGAGGTTTGGTGGTTCCTAATGAGCGACGGCAGGGCTGTCAAAATGATTGTTAACACCCCCTAGTGTAGGTCGTCACTCATTTCATAACTTATAATGGCCCCATTTTTCACCATTCAGCGTTGCTCGTTGTCGCCATAGGCCCACTATGACTCCGCCTCGCGCCTTGCCTGGTAAAAAATGGGACTCATTCTAATGTTACAAAATGAGTGACGACCTACACTAGTGTTTACACACAAAAGCCGGGATTGCTAAGATGCCCGGAAGCCCATGCCGGGTCACTTAATCAGGTCGCAGAAAAAAGGATCAACATGCTGTCAGAAAATCAGCTCAAGACGCCGGAACGCCGGGCCCGTTCCCATCAGGAGATTCACCACCTGGTCGAGTCCCGTACCGATGCCCTGTCTTTGTACAGCGAACTGGCGGCCAAACAGCCTTTCAAGCCGGATCACGATCTGCAGGTCTTGCTGCAGAGCTTCTGCGAATCGCTGGTCGATTACACTGCCAGTGCCCATTTTCAGCTCTATCGTCATATCGATGAAGAGCGTGAACGTCGCTCCGCCGTGCTGCAGGTCGCCGACGAGATTTATCCTTCCATTGCCGAGATCACCCAGCTGATCCTCGATTTCAACGACAAGTACGATTGTGAAGATCACTGCACGAACATGAACGAACTGGCCGACGACCTGTCGCTGCTGGGCGAACGACTGGCCGACCGCATCGAGCTGGAAGACCGTCTGATCGAGGTGCTGGCGGCCAAGCGGCAGGTGAATTAGTGTAGTGTCCCTTCGGGCGGAGTACTAACACCCAAACCCGACAGGCTCTGGTGAACAATTTTGTCCGGGGCCTGTCCCATGCCTTCGTAGTGCCCCCTATCGTTCCGCTAATGCAGGTATCATCGTATGTCCCGCCCCTTGTTGACACTGTCTGTCCTGAGATTCCGCCTATGGCGGCAGTCGCTCCTGTTGGTTTTGACGCTGTTTGGCGCGGCTTCTGCCGCAGCGGCTTCCACGCTTACCCTGGTCTATTCCGGCAACCTCGATGGTGAACTGGAACCCTGCGGTTGCAGCGAGGCGGGCGATCTCGGTGGCCTCAAGCGACGCGCCACCCTGCTGAACCGGTTACGGGCGGAGAATCCGCAACTGGTGGTGATTTCTTCCGGTGGACTGCTGCATGTGGAGGGTGCCGGTGACCGGCTCAAGAGTGAGTACATCCTCTCCGGCTTTAAGCAGCTGGGTTATGACGCCATCGGCCTGCAATGGCGTGATCTGGCCCTTGGCCCGGAACTGGTACTGGAGGCCGGCCTGCCCTGGGTGGCCAGCAACTGGCACGATGACAGTCTGCCGGCGTCACGGCTGATCGAGCGCCGTGGGGCGCGCATCGCCTTTTTCAGCTGGCTGGACCCGCAACAGTCGCCGCTGCAACAAATGCAGGGGAGTCACACGCTGGTTGATGACGATGTTGCGGGTCTGCACCGCGCACTACGCCAGGCGAAAGCCGACGGCGCCATCACCGTGCTGGCCACCGAGCTGCCGATGAAACTGGCGGTCAGTGAGCTGGGGCTGGTGGACGTGGATGTCCTTATTCAGCGCTCCGCCTACGAGGAATACGGCGAGCCCGTCATGCAGGGGAAGACCCTGGTTCTGCAGCCCGGCTCGCGCGGCATGCGCCTGGGACGTGTAAACCTAACGCTGGCCGATGGGCGGATTCAGTCGTGGCAGCATCAGGTGTTGCCCATGCCGGATACCATTCCTGATGCGGAAAAAATGCACGACTGGTATGAAGACTACAACGCGGCGGTCAAGGCCGCCTATCTGAAACGTGTGGAACTGCGCAAGCAGCGCGAGCAGGGGCAGAGCCCGTATGTGGGCGAAGAGGTTTGCCAGACCTGCCACCAGGCTGAACACAAGGCCTGGTCCGCCAGCGATCACGCCATGGCCTATGACGATCTTGAGGCCGTCGGCAAGTCCTTCGACCCTGAGTGTATCCAGTGCCATGTGGTGGGCTTTGACAAACCCGGTGGTTTCATCGACATGAACATGACCGGCCACCTGATGGGCGTGCAGTGCGAATCCTGCCATGGAGCAGGCCGCGCCCATGTGGAGGCAAAGGGCGCAGCGGCCCTGCCCAACAGCGATTGGGACAGGGAAAAGATGTGTGCCCAGTGCCACACCCAGCCGCACAGCCCCGGCTTCGCCTTCGATAAGTACTGGCCGAAGATCCGCCACTGACCCCGGTTCCGGGTTTGCCCATTCCTCCATATTCGGTCCGCGAATGAACGCGAATTTAATGGCGTTCATTCGCGGACCGTCATATGCCAGCACCATATCCCGTTCTTCCAGGAACGCTTGTCGAGTGGCTGTTTTACCATTGGTGAAGATTCGCCGTGTCCGCTGGAATGGCGTCGTAGCCCCCGACGTATGTGGTTTTCTCAACGCCGTCTGCAGTAGCTGATCCCCTGCCACCTGTTGTATAGTTCGCACCGGAATGGTGCGGTCTGCCGGTTGTCTCCGCGCCTTGGTCGTCAGCTGACAGAAACAAGAGGTACGCAATGGATACGGTGAAGGCGGGTAGTGACGTTTTATTCATTCTCCTGGGGGCGATCATGGTGCTGGCCATGCACGCCGGATTTGCCTTCCTAGAGGTCGGTACGGTGCGCAAGAAAAACCAGGTCAACGCCCTGGTTAAGATTATGGTCGATTTTGCCATCTCCACCATCGCCTATTTTTTCATCGGCTATGGCATCGCCTACGGTATCGGTTTCATGGATGGCGCACAGGCGCTGTCGGAGAAGAACGGCTATGAGCTGGTGAAGTTTTTCTTCCTGCTCACCTTCGCCGCCGCCATTCCGGCCATCGTCTCCGGCGGTATCGCCGAACGTGCGCGCTTCAATCCGCAATTGGTCGCCACTTTCCTCATTGTTGCCCTGGTCTATCCCTTCTTCGAGGGCATGACCTGGAATGGCAATTTCGGCATGCAGGCCTGGCTGGCCGCCACCTTCGGTGCTGAATTCCACGACTTTGCCGGTTCCGTGGTGGTGCACGCCATGGGCGGTTGGATCGCGCTGGGCGCGGTGCTGCTGCTGGGCGCACGCCACGGGCGCTACGGCAAGGATGGCTCTATCTCTGCACATCCGCCCTCCAGCATTCCCTTTTTGGCCCTGGGGGCGTGGATGCTCACTGTGGGCTGGTTTGGCTTCAATGTGATGTCGGCGCAGACCATCGATGCGGTCAGCGGCCTGGTGGCGGTCAACTCCTTGATGGCCATGGTCGGCGGTATTATCGCTGCATTGGTGGCGGGGCGCAGTGATCCGGGTTTCGTCCACAATGGTCCGCTGGCCGGACTGGTGGCCGTGTGTGCGGGCTCCGACGTGATGCATCCGCTGGGTGCGCTGGTGACCGGTGCGGTGGCCGGCGGCCTGTTCGTGTGGACCTTTACCCTGACGCAGAACAAATGGAAGATCGATGACGTGCTCGGCGTGTGGCCCCTGCACGGCCTGTGTGGCGCCTGGGGCGGCATAGCCGCCGGTATCTTCGGTATCGAGGCGCTGGGCGGCATGGGAGGCGTGAGCTTCATGGCGCAGCTGGTGGGCACCCTGATCGGCGTCGCCATCGCCCTGGCCGGCGGCCTGGCGATCTACGGCATCCTCAAGCAGACGGTTGGCATTCGCCTGACGCAGGAGGAGGAATACGCCGGCGCCGACCTGAGTATTCACCGTATCGAATCCGAGCCGCCCTACAGCCGTTAGCGTACCGGGAAGGCCCGACAGGGAACGCCGCACAGGGATGTGCTAAAATTCCCCGTAATTTCAGATTTTCGGTAACCAATTCCAGTAATGATTCCCCGCAATACCTTCCGTAGTACCGCGAGCAACAACAGAGCCTTGCAAAGGCAGTGCCGGTAATGAGCAGTCCGGCGAATGGCAGGGCGCGCAAGCTTTATATCAAGACCTTCGGCTGTCAGATGAACGAGTACGACTCCGCCAAGATGGCGGAGTTGCTCGATGACAGCCACGGCCTGACGCTGGCCCAAAGCCCCGAAGAGGCCGACGTGCTGCTGCTCAATACCTGCTCGATCCGTGAAAAGGCGCAGGAAAAGGTCTTCTCGCAGCTGGGCCGCTGGCGCGAACTCAAGCAGCGGCGACCGGATGTCGTGATCGGCGTCGGCGGCTGCGTGGCGAGCCAAGAGGGCGAGGCGATCCGCCACCGCGCGCCCTATGTCGACCTGGTGTTCGGCCCACAGACCTTTCACCGTCTGCCTAAAATGCTCGAAGAGCTGGCGACGGAAGGCAAGCCGTGCATCGATGTCTCCTTCCCCGAAATCGAAAAATTCGACGCCCTGCCGGCGCCGCGTGCCGAAGGCCCCACCGCCTTTGTTTCTATCATGGAAGGCTGCAGCAAATACTGCACCTTCTGCGTGGTGCCCTACACGCGCGGCGAAGAGGTCAGCCGGCCGTTTGATGACGTGCTCGCCGAGGTCGCCCAGCTGGCGGCGCAGGGCGTGCGCGAGGTCAACCTGCTGGGGCAGAACGTCAATGCTTACCGTGGCGCGATGCACGATGGTGAGATCGCCGACCTGGCCCTGCTGATCCACTTTGTTGCCGCCATCGACGGCATCGACCGCATCCGCTACACCACCTCGCACCCGATCGAA
>CAZTPE010000133.1:0-7293 GCA_964614545.1 uncultured Ectothiorhodospiraceae bacterium | reverse complement strand
ACAGACCGCTCACCGTGGTCATGGAGCGATAGCCCCAGTTCCAGCCGCTGGGCAGGTGATCCGGTACGCCGGCTTCGGTTTCTTCCGTTGGCGCGCCAACGTCGGTGGGGCCGGACACCCAAATACCGCAGCAGCCGGAGTGGGAGCCCAGCAGATAGGGCTCGGTGGGCATCAGCTCGGAGTTCTTCTTCTCCGGCTCGATGTTTTCACCGACCCAGATGCCGCACTGGCCGATGCACATGTCGAGGAAGTCTTCCCAGGCCTCGGCTTCGAGGTGCTTTACTTCGCGTGGGGACAGGGTTTCGCGCAGGGTCGCCAGGGCGGTCACGGTGTCCATATAAATGGGGCCGCGGCCTTCCTTCATTTCCTTCAGCATCAAGTGGTTGCGCAGACAGGATGCGGGAACCGCCGCCTGGCCATAGGGCGGATAGTCATTCAGCATCTCTGCGTTGCGTTCCATGTAGTTCTCGCCATAGGCGTTGGTGGCCTTGGCCTTGAACAGCAGGAACCAGGCGCCCACCGGGCCATAACCGTCCTTGAAGCGGGTCGGCACGAAGCGGTTTTCCATCAGGGTCAGCTCGGCGCCGGCTTCGGCGGCCATGGCGTAGGTGGAACCGGCGTTCCACACCGGGTACCAGGCGCGGCCCTGGCCTTCACCCACGGAGCGGGGGCGGAACAGGTTGACGCAGCCACCGGCGGCCAGCAGGCAGGCCTTGAATTTGTAGACCACGACCTTGTGATCGCGGGTCGAGAAGCCGACGGCGCCGGCGACGCGGCTGGGGTCATTCTTGTCGTTGATCAGTTTGACGATGAAGATGCGCTCCTCGATGTTGTCCACACCCAGCGCCTTTTTGGCGGCCTCGGCGACGATCCACTTGTAGGATTCGCCATTGATCATGATCTGCCACTTGCCGGAGCGCACCGGTTTGCCACCTTCGGCCAGCGGCGGCAGGCCCTTGGAGCCGTCGTGACGCTCGCCGTTTTCGTCGGTCTTCCAGATCGGCAGACCCCATTCCTCGAACAGGTGCACGGATTCATCCACGTGGCGACCCAGGTCATAGGTCAGGTCGTCGCGGGTGATGCCCATCAGGTCATTGGAGACCATGCGTGCATAATCGGCCGGATCCTGCTCGGTGCCGATGTAGGTATTGATGGCGGACAGGCCCTGGGCCACGGCGCCGGAGCGATCCATGGCGGCCTTGTCGACCAGTTTCACGCTGATGTCGGTGCCTGCGCCCTTGGCGGCATCGATCCAGCGCATGATTTCATAGCCTGCGCCACAGCAAGCCATGCCTCCGCCGATGAGAAGAATATCGACTTCTTCTTCGACGACTTCCGGATTCCCAAATTCTCCTGCCATTTTTCTATCCTCTATTATTTCAATAACCAATAGGTTGAATCGGGATTACTTGGCAATCAGCTCGCTGGGATCACCTGCGCGATAGCCATTGCATTGAACGAAGAAACCAGACTCTTCAATCTTCGACAGGTCGGCCTCGGGCTTGCCGGCATAGGGATCGATGGAGCCTTCCGGGGTGGTGCGGATAGGGAATTTGAAACGCTTCATGTTGCCGTTGCGGAACTTGATGGTCCACATGATGGTATCGGAGCCTCGTAGCGGTTGCACGGAACCGCCCAAGGGGACGATGTCGGCGTAGTGACGGGCCTCGATGGCTTGCTGCGGGCAGATCTTTACGCAGGAGTAGCACTCCCAGCACTGCTCGGGTTCCTGGTTGAAGGCCTTCATTGCGTGGCCGGTTTCACTACCGTCCTTGTCCAGTTTCATCAGATCGTGGGGGCAGATGTACATGCAAGCGGTCTTGTCCTGACCTTTGCAGCCATCGCACTTTTCGGTACGCACGAAAGTTGGCATTTTTTTCTCCTGGTGGTTGCAGTGGTAAAGCACCCGCCGGTAAACCACAGCCGGCAGAAACAAATGAGGCGCAGCGGATAACCGGTGCGCCTCTTATTATTATTTGGCGGAGTGACCGCTCAGTTTTATTTCGACTTTTTCGTCGTCTTTCAGGCCGGCGTAATACTTGCGCAATATGCTCAGCACCTCAGGCCGGGAAAATTTTGTGGAGACCTCTTCGCCTTCGGACAAAGCCTTGCGCAACTTGGTGCCTGACAGCAGCATGCGATCTGCGGCGTCGTGCGGGCAGGTTTTCATGGAGGCCATGCCGTCGCACTTGTCGCACCAGAAGGTCCAGTCGATCTTCATCGGCTGGGTTTCCAGTGCATCGGCGGGAATCTCATCAAAGATATGGTGGGCATCGAAGGGGCCGTAATAGTCACCGACACCGGCGTGGTCGCGTCCAACGATAAGATGCGAGCAGCCGTAATTCTGGCGAAACAGGGCGTGCAGCAGCGCTTCGCGTGGACCGGCATAGCGCATATCCAGCGGATAGCCGGCCTGGATCACGGAGTTGTCGACGAAGTACTTATCGATCAGGGTGCTGATGGCCTCGGAGCGCACGTCGGCCGGAATGTCGCCGGACTTCAGCTTGCCCAACAGACTGTGCACCAGCACACCGTCGAGCAGTTCGATGGCGATCTTGGCCAGGTATTCGTGGGAGCGGTGCATGGGGTTGCGGGTCTGGAAGGCGGCGATGGTCTTCCAGCCGCGCTTGGTGAATTCGGCGCGGGTCTCTGCCGGGGTCATGAACTGCTTGCCGTATTCCTCGGGAAAGCCACCCTGGGAGAGCACCTTCACCGGCCCGGCCAGATTGACACCGCCCTGAGTCATGACCATCTTCACGCCCGGGTGCTCATTGTCGATGGTCTTGTAGACCTGCATGCACTCGTGCGCCTTGTCGATGATATATTTCTCAGTCACCGTCATGGTGGCGAGAATTTTATTGCGCTCGGGATCGAAGAGGGCGATGTCGTCGCCTTCGGTAATGGCGGCGGCGGTGGATTGTTCAGTGGAGAGGGTGATGGGGATGGGCCAAAACAGGCCGGAGGCGGTTTTCATGCCGTCACAGACGCCCTGCCAGTCTGCGTGGGTCATGAATCCATTCAGTGGTGTAAAACCGCCGATGCCCATCATGATCAGGTCGCCCGCCTCGCGAGAGGAAATGTTGACTCGGGGCAGGTTCAACGCGCGGGCCTTCTCGGCTTCGAGTGCGGTACCTTCAAGCAGCAACGGCTTGAGGTCTCCTCCCCCGTGGGGGTTAACTAAGTTAGACATAGCGTTCCTTCTCTTTAGGTAATGTGCGGAACGTTCGATTCTACCCTTTCCAGGGTTTGAATGGTGCTTTTCGACCGCCGCGCGGAACCTGACTGAGGGCTACACTAATCTCTTTTTTGTTGATTGAAAAACAGGTTTCATTTTCAGGGGCATAAAATCCCCTTATTGGATAAGGACTAAGGACTAAGGACTTAAGAGGTACTTCTTAGTCCTTAGCACTGAGACCTCAGTCCTTCATCACCCCGCTCGCCTGCAGATCGGCATGGTAAGACGAGCGCACCATGGGGCCGCTGGCGACGTTACTGAAGCCGAGTTCGCGGGCGATGTCGGCGAGTCGGTCGAATTCCTCGGGAGTGACGAAGCGGTCCACCGGCAGATGGTGCAGGCTGGGCTGCAGGTACTGGCCGAGGGTCAGCATGTCGCAGTCATGGGCGCGCAGGTCTTTGAGTACCTCGATGACTTCATCGAGACTCTCGCCCAGGCCCATCATTAGCCCGGATTTGGTGGGTACGCCCGGATACATTTGCTTGAAGCGCTGGATGAGTTTCAGTGACCAGGCGTAGCTCGCGCCGGGGCGAATCTTTTTATACAGACGCGGCACATTTTCCAGATTGTGGTTGAACACGTCTGGCTGCGCCTGCCCCATGGTATCCAGCGCCACGTCCATGCGGCCACGGAAGTCCGGTACCAGAATTTCGATGCGGGTCTGCGGGCTGGTTTCGCGCACGGCACGGATGCAATCCGCGAAATGCCCGGCGCCGCCGTCGCGCAGGTCATCACGATCCACCGAGGTGATCACCACGTATTTCAGTTTGAGCAGGGCGATAGTGTGGGCGAGGTTTTTGGGCTCGTCGGTATCCAAGGGATTCGGGCGACCATGGGCCACATCACAAAACGGGCAGCGACGGGTACAGATTTCGCCCATGATCATGAAGGTGGCAGTGCCGTGGCTGAAGCATTCACCCAGGTTTGGGCAGGCGGCCTCTTCGCAGACCGTGACCAACTGGTGCTCGCGCAGGAGTTTTTTAACCCGCACGGCCTCGACGCTGGTGGGGGCCTTGGCGCGAATCCAGCGCGGCTTGCGCTGCACGGAGGTGCTGGGCTCCACCTTGATGGGGATGCGGGCGACCTTTTCTGCACCGCGCAGGGGGACGCCTCGTTGCACTTTTTTCGGGGAATCTGCCATGGGAAAACCTGGAAATCGTGGGGAGTGGACTGGCGTCAATGATACACCGAATCGCCGCCACGGAGCACGTGGCGGGTGGCTGTCAGTCCTGTGCTAGTGGCGGATCGAAGCGCCGAGTGGCGAGAATTAGCGGCAGGGCGAGAACGGCACCGGTGGTGATGGAGAGCAGGTCGAGGGGGTCGAAGCGGCCATGGAGAAAATAACCGGCAGCGTTATCCAGCAGCGGCACGTGGCTAAACCACGCTGGCATGTGCTGTGCCAGCCACTCGGCGGCACCCGGCAGCTGGCCCAGCTCGAACAGGGCGTCGGTGGTCAACCATGCGGCGCAAATGCCTAGCGCCCCGCGCCAGCCTACGCGCAGCAGGGCGGCCGTGAGCAGGCACAGGGCAAAGGTGTGCAGAAAGGTGGGCAGCTGCTGGCCCAGCCCTCCGAACAGGCCGGCCCCGCCATCGGGCTGCACCGCATCGGCGAGAAATTGCGGGATGAAATAGGTGCGCTCTGCCGGCCGGTCCAGCAAATACAGCAGCGCGCCCAGAGCGAGGGCGGCGAGACCGGTGAAGAGACGTGGGCGGTTGAACAGGGGGCGGGATGAGTTCGGTGCCGTGGAAGGCGAAGGCTTGGGGATGTGCAGAGTCATCGCTATTTAGCATAGGGAGGGTGGTATTTATATTAAGTATATTAAGGGGACAGATTTATTTTTTTGGCCGCCCCTGTCTTCTATGTTCCACGCGGCGACCAATCATCAGCTCAACTTCATCAACAAACCGGCTATCCCCAGTTAATTGGCTACGTGAAACCGCCTCTCTTATGAGAATATCATCCTGCGCACGATCACTTACTACATACGATCTATATCTCATCTGTCTTTCATCTTGATCATTGCCCAGTGCCATGTAATCAGGGTCTTGGTCAAGCCAATCAATCGAAGCTGAACCAATCTTATGATTATAACTTGACCAAGCATAGTCCTCTGGCCGTTGTGCCATATTTGCTCTTACTGGATTCAATTCAACATAACGACAGCAAGCCAAGAGGTACCCATCGGTTTGTATTGGGCTTGATTTGTAACGACTTTCCCATAGCGTTCCACGACGCCCTTCCAGATGATTAACATAGCGAGTCTGTCGGCCAGCCAGCCTTTTCATCAACTGCGCCAGTCCTCTGGTATTTGCACTGGGCTGAAGTACAAGATGTATATGATTCGTCATTAAACAAAAAGCAAAGACCTTGACGTCATAGGCATCTTTGAACTCTTTTAACGTATCAAGATAATAGCGGTAATCTTGTGTCTCAGCGAAAATTATCTGGCGATTATGCCCACGCTGGACAATATGATGTGGGTAATTTGGTAGGACAACTCTGCCTTTCCGTGGCATATCTTTTCTCCCTGTAAATGTTGATCAAATGCATCTTAACAGTAGCGGAAAAATAAATCTGTCCCCTTTTTCTCTTCTACACACACGGCTCTGCCTGTCAGCGCCGAGCCAGCTCCTGTACACAGCGCAGATAGGCCATCTCATCCGGCGCCTGCCCCGCCCGCTGCGCCTCCCACAGAGACTGTCCCAGACACTCCATCACCCGGTGCTCGACCTCATGTGCATCCTGTACCCGTGCCAGCAGGGTGCGAATGGCATCGACGATGCCGGTCGGCCGGTCGGTGCTGAGCTGCTCGCGGATGGCAATGTGCATTCCCATGTGCATGAAGGGATTGGTCTCACCCTGCTCAGGTAGAAAATCCTTGTCGAGGGCATCTTCGCCCTGGTTCAGCAGGGCGTGGTACTCCGGGTGCATGGCCACCACCTCGGCGATCATCGCCTCCAGTGGGGATACCGGCTCTCCTGCCTGCTGCTTGCGCCAGGCATCCACATACATGCGGCGCAGTTGTTCCCGGTTATCTCCAAACATCACTCGTATACCTTCTGTTTGTATTCGCACAGATCCTCGATGACGCAGGAGCCGCAGCGCGGCTTGCGTGCCACGCAGGTGTAGCGTCCGTGCAGGATCAGCCAGTGGTGGGCGTCCTGTTTGAATTCGTCGGGCACGAACTTTATCAGCTTTTTTTCCACCTCCAGCACCGTCTTGCCGGGGGCGATACGGGTGCGGTTGGCAACACGGAAAATATGCGTATCCACCGCAATCGTGGGGTGACCGAAGGCCGTATTGAGAATCACGTTGGCCGTCTTGCGGCCTACGCCGGGCAGGGCCTCCAGCGCTGCGCGGTCTTCCGGCACCTCACTGCCGTGTTGTTCGACGAGGATCCTGCAGGCCTGGATGATGTGTCTGGCCTTGCTGTTGAACAGGCCGATAGTCTTGATGTATTCCTTCAGGCCATCCTCGCCCAGGTTGAGGATGGCCTGCGGCGTATTGGCGACCGGGAACAGCTTCTCCGTAGCCTTGTTCACCCCCTTGTCCGTGGCCTGTGCGGACAGGGTGACGGCGACCAGCAGTTCAAACGGCGTTAAATAATTCAGCTCCGTCGTCGGCGTGGGATTGTGCGCCCGCAAACGGCTGAAAATCTCGTGGCGCTTTTGTTGGTTCATGACGGTGGGCCGTTGCAGGCGAGTGGTAGTGACGGGCAAGGAGTCGCATTCTGGCAAATTTAACCCCGGGCGGCAAAACGGGGTGCCGCCACAAGCCTTAAGCTGGCGACCTGAGCCATTTGTCAAGCCCTTTGAGGCGGGTTATGCACAGAAATATCGGACTGTCCTCAAGTGCAGTGTCAAATTTTCATCACGCTTGCCGTAAGTCCTTGATTGTTCGTTAACTAATTGATGTAAAAGGAATATTTGTCCTGGTTAAAGAATGCACATTCCAATGACAGGCCAAGTGCCGCCTGCTTTTTAGCGAGTTCTGCCCACTTTATCCACAAAGTTATCCACAGGTTTTGTGGATAAGCCGGAAAGTCCCGTGCAGACAG
>CAZTPE010000132.1:0-7306 GCA_964614545.1 uncultured Ectothiorhodospiraceae bacterium | reverse complement strand
CACGGCTCCAACGACGTCGCCAACGCCATCGGCCCGCTGGCCGCGGTGGTGAGCATCGTCGAAAATGACGGCATAGTGGCACAGAAATCTGCCTTGCCGCTGTGGATTCTCGCCCTCGGCGGACTCGGCATCGTCATCGGCCTGATGACCTACGGCAAAAAAGTCATGCTCACCATCGGCACCCAGATCACCGAACTCACCCCCAGCCGCGGCTTTGCCGCCACCCTCGCCGCAGCCACCACCGTGGTACTGGCCTCCGGCACCGGCCTGCCCATCTCCACCACCCACACCCTGGTGGGGGCGGTGCTGGGCGTGGGTCTGGCGCGCGGCATCGCAGCAATCAATCTCAACGTGGTACGCACCATCTTCATTTCCTGGGTAGTCACCCTACCGGCCGGTGCGATTCTTTCGATCATCTTTTTCTTTATCTTCAAAGGCATTTTCAGCTGATGGGCGACCCGTTCGACTTCGCTGCCAAACCCGACGCCTACGCGGTGATGGGCAACCCCATCGCGCATTCAAAATCACCACAGATCCACGCCGCCTTCGCCCGGCAGACCGGCCAGCGTATTAAATACAGCGCCATCCAGGTCGACCCGGGCGGCTTTGAGCAGGCCGTCGGCAACTTCTTCGCCAACAGCGGCATGGGCCTCAACGTCACCGTACCCTTCAAACAGGAGGCCTGGAAACTGGTGCACGAACACGGCCCGGAGGCCGAACGCGCCGGTGCGGTGAATACCATTCTGCACGACAGCGCCGAACACTTCATCGGCCGTAACACCGACGGCATCGGCCTGGTGCGCGACATTCTGCAAAACCATCACGGGAAGATCGAAGGCCAGCGCGTATTGCTGGTGGGCGCAGGCGGTGCGGCCCGCGGTGTGTTGCAGCCCCTGCTGGCCGAAAGGCCACAGCGGCTGGTGATCGCCAACCGCAGCCCGGATCGCGCCGTCGTCCTGGCCCATGATTTCGCTGATATCAGCGCAGACAGCCCATTGCACGGCGGCGGTTTCCCCGAGCTTGCCGGCGAAAACTTCGACCTCATCATCAACGCCAGCGCCGCCAGCCTGCACGGCGAAGTACCACCGCTGCCCGACACCATCCTCGTCGACGGCGGCTGGTGCTACGACATGATGTACGGCGCCGATCCCACCCCCTTCGTGCGCTGGGGCCTTGAGCACGGTGCCGGCGTCTCGCTGGACGGCCTCGGCATGCTGGTGGAACAGGCCGCGGAGTCCTTTTACCTATGGCGCGGCGTGCGCCCCGACACGGCGCTGGTGATCAAGGAGATCCGCGCCAGCCTCAGCCCCGGCCAGTGATCCGCCTCGCCGACAGCGACCGGGACATCACCCGCTGCATCCCCGTGATGCAGCAGCTGCGCCCCCACATTCCCGCCGCGGACTTCCTGCCCCGCATCCGCCGGCAGATGCAGCAGGGCTACCGCCTGGCCATGCTCGAGCACGACGACACGGTGATCGCCCTGGCCGGTTTCCGCCTGAGCGAGAACCTGGCCTGGGGGCGATTCCTCTACGTGGACGATCTGATCACCGATGAAGAACGGCGCTCGAGCGGCGCCGGCAAGGCATTGTTCGACTGGCTGCTGGACACCGCCCGCAACGAAGGCTGCCGGGAACTGCACCTCGACTCCGGCGTACAGCGCTTCGATGCCCACCGCTTCTATCTGCGCGAAGGAATGCACATCAGCAGCCACCACTTCACGTTAGTCCTGGCAAAATAAATAGTCGGGTTGGGCTTGCTCCAGCCAATGGATCAGTGGCTGATGGCCCGCGTCGCCTCGATGAGGGCCTTGGGGCTGTTTGCGCCCACGTAGACAGGCAGGGGTTTCTTGCCACAGTCGAAGAGGCCGTAGACCGCCGTCTGCGCGCAGCGCACCGAGTATTCCACCGTGAACACGCAGTCGTCGGGCACCTCGGCGAACTGGCCGAGGAAAGCGAAGTTGGTGGCGTCATGGGGGATCACCTCGGGCCGGTCGCCCGGCTCACGAGGCATGAACAGGCTGTCGATGTAGGGCATGGCAGTGGGGATGCAATTGACCTTGCCGGCCTCGACCACGGGCCGCATCAGGTCCTGCACCTTGAGGTGATACCAAAGCTCCTCGAGCAGCTCCTCGCCGCTGCAGTCGGACATCTTCTTCTTCACGTGATTGCCGATGCGGTCCACGTACAGGCCGTAGCCCCAGAAGATCTTCACCTCCTTGGGCTGGTTGGGGAAGTGCGGCTGGCGGGCAATGACGATGGACATCAGCCAGTTGGAATCGGTCAGGGTGACCAAGCCGCCGGTACCATCGACGTTGCCGCTAAAGTCCTCCATGTAGTCGTGGAAGGTGCTGTCGTGCAGGGTGGCGGTAAAGGAATACCATTTCTGCAGTTCGATATCGTCACAGAACACACCGGGATTGCCGAAGGTGGGATCCTTTTTGGCAATGCGTTTCCATAGCTGCCAGGCGCCGGCCTGGTCCTCGCCGAGCAGGCGCGGGGCGCGGTCCCAGGCACCGTTGTCGGTGCTTTCGGTGATCGAGCCGTTGGTGATGAACACGTAGTCGTCGGCACCGAGGACGATCTCCTCATCGCGGCCATCGCGCACGATGCGGATCAGGCTGGCGGTCTTCTTGTCGGCGGCGAGGTTAAAGTCGATATCGGTAACACGGGTGCCCAACGCCAGCTTCACGCCGCGCTCCCGCAGCCAGCGCAGCAGCGGCCGCACCACCGAGTCGTACTGGTTGTACTTGGTGCGCATCACCCCGCCGAGATGGTTAAGGCCCGCCACCAAGTGCATGAAGCGCTTCATGTAGCGGCGCATCTCCGCCAGTGAACTCCATTTCTGGAAGGCGAACATGGTGGTGAAGATGTACCAGTAAATAGTGTCGAAAAACTCCTGGGTGAACCAGTCCTCGATGCGCTTTCTGCCCAGCGCCGCCTCGGGCAGGAACAGCAGTTCCAGCATCAAGGCCTGATCCTTGAGGCCGAGACCATAACTGGAAACGTCCATCTTTTTGCCATCTTTCAGCAGCCGTGCCTGGGCGTGTGAGACGAAGCGCTGGTTGAACTCGAAGGTTTCTTCGGTGACGCTGACGTCGGGATTCTCCAGCGAGGGAATGCGTGACAGGAGATCCCAGTAACAGCGGTATTTGGCCTCGTGCATGCGTCCGCCGCGGACCACGAAACCGTGCTCGGGATCGCCCGCACCATCCAGGGCGCCGCCGGTGATGTCGTACTGCTCCAGCAGGGTGATGTTCTCCGGCCGCACGCCGGCGTCCTCGATCAGATAGACCGCACTGGCAAGACCGGCGATACCGCTGCCGACCAAGTACACCGACGTCGCTTCATTCGCTTTCTTCGCTTGCATGGCATCTTCTCCCTGAGCGCGCGCCGCAGCGGATATTCGCTACGATTCGTCCCCACCATACGTTAGTGGGGAAAGGCGCACAATCGACGCCAGGAAATAGGGCAATGGAGAAAGCTGTGGCTTTAGACTCAGCCCAACCTGCGAGCTAACCCAATGCTACTACAATGCTGCAAATCAACAAAACCGCCACAACCGGGGCCCACACTATGCGTTCCCATTTACCAGGTGTCGCTAAATTTAGTATCAGGCCCAGGACATTAAACAGGACAACACCCCAAATAATTTTCTTTGATATCCAAAACCATTCGGGAAACAGAAACCCAGCCCTAACAAAAATAATGATTCCAATTATTGCAAGAACAACTATTTGAACAAAAGCCACAACACGCATAGCGGGAGGAAACTTTCCGGGGAACCTCCCACCCATAGCCAGATTTCCCCAAGGCACGCCAATAACAAGCGCCAACTGAAAAAAACCAACAATAATAATAAAAAGGATAGATATATTTGCTGCTATGCAGGTAACCAATCTATTTGCCTCCTGGCATGCTGGGGTTCGTGTCCCGGCTTTGGCATCCTGCGTTGCCCTTCCTTCTGCATCTATGCAGTCGTCACCCCAGCCTACGGGCTATCTTGCGTGGCTAGACTCGGTATTGTTACTCAGGTGGGCCTCCAGCAAATCTCGATAATCCCGTATCCGTGTCACATAGCGTACCGGCTCATTGCCGCGAGCATAGCCGTAGCGCAGGTCTTTGTAGTATTCCTTCTGGCTCAGCAGGGGCAGCACCTCTTTCATGTCTGCCCAGCGTTGCGGATTCTTGCCCAGTTTGCGGGCCAGCCCCTGCGCATCACGGAAATGACCACGACCGACATTGTAGGCGGACAACGCCAGCCAAGTGCGGTCGGGTTCCGCCACGTCTTCACCGACCATATCGAGCATACGACGCAGATAGACGGCACCGGCGAAGATATTCTGTTCAGCGTCCAGCCGGCTGGTGACGCCTAGCGAACGAGCGACGGGCTGGGTCAGCATCATCATACCGCGCACACCGGTGGGGCTCTTGGCGCGCGGGTTCCAGTGCGACTCCTGATAACTGACGGCCGCCAGCAAAGTGGGGGATATATTCTGCTCTTTTGCCGCGATATTGAACATGGCACGATATTCCGGATAGCGTTTGTCTATTCGGCGCAAAAAGCGTTTTACGTCGACATAATCGAATACTTCGACGAAGCCGTAGTATTTCTCCTGCAAATGATCCAGTGCAGAAAATTTATTGAATTCCTCGAACCATTGGCTAACGGCCTGTTTCAGTTGCGGGCTGTTTTTGGGAAGCATCCAGGCAAGACGGGAATTTGATGCCAGTGTGTATTTGCGCGATAACTCGGGATAATAGCGACGATTGATGGCTACTATGGTGGAATCCGCGACCGTGCACTGGATTTTTTTCTGCCACACTTTTTTCATTAATTGCGGCGTCAGCAATCGTGTGTCAGTTTTCCAGTGGATGTCGGGATGTTCGGCCTGCAGTTTTTCCAGGGTACGAATGTAACTGCTCTGCGCGGGAATAACGATCTCCAGCCCGGAAATGTCACCGGCATCACCAACGCGCTTGCTGTTACGGTAGCAGATCAGTTCCTCGCTAACCTCCTGATAGGGCGGGCCAAAATCAAATTGTTTTTGTCGTTCTTCAGTGATGGTGATACCGGCAGCGGCAATGTGGCCCTCACCCTGGCGCAGTGCATTGATCACCTCTGGCAGGGAATCAAATACACGAAAGTCGGGTTCTACGCCCAGGCTTTCGGCAAAGGCGCGCGCCATTTCGTACTCCGGGCCAGCCGGTTTATCGTCACGGTCGAAATAATAGGCGGTGGGTTCGTTGGTGGTGAGCACCACCAGTTCGCCGCTGCTGCGGATCTGTTCCAGTAATGGCCGCGTATCGGGCGGTGGTGTTTTGTCACCACAGGCGGCAAGTAAAAGCAGAGGGAATAATAATATATGGGGCCTGCGCCAGCGAACTTGCCCCATAATCATCAGTGCGTACCTCAGCCCTGCTGATGCTGGTTTTTCAGCTCGACATAGTGGCGCGAAGAATACTCGATCCAGTGGCGCTCATCATCGGACAGGGCGCGCACCTTACGCACCGGACTGCCCAACCAGAGATAGCCACCCTCAAGCACCTTGCCCGGCGGCACCAGGCTGCCGGCACCCAACAGGACATAGTCCTCCAGTTCGGCGCCATCCATGATGGTGGAGCCCATACCGATGAGGCAGAAGTTGCCAATGGTACAACCGTGCAAAATGACTTTATGGCCGACGGTCACGTCTTCACCTACAATCAGCGGATGACCATCCGGCTCGTCCTCATGAGGGTGAGTGACGTGCAGCACCGAGCCATCCTGAATATTGCTGCGTGCGCCAATGTGGATGTGATTAACGTCGCCGCGCGCCACGCTCATGGGCCAAAACGAGACGTCGGCGCCTAACTGGATATCGCCGATAATCAGCGCCGTCCCGTCGATAAAGACGCCCCCGCTCAGGCGTGGTGTTTTGCCCTGAAAACTTCGAATACTCATGGCACCTCAGCGCATTGTGACCAGTTCTTCCGAGCTGGTGGGATGAATAGCGACGGTGTTGTCAAAATCTTTTTTGGTCGCGCCCATTTTGATCGCCACGGCAAAGCCCTGCAACATTTCATCGACACCCTGGCCGATGAGGTGACAGCCGACAACCTTCTCTTCCGCGCCCACACACACCAGCTTCATGGCAGTACGCTGCTGATTGGGGCACAGGGCATGGTACATGCCGGTGAAACGGGTCTGGTAGACCTTGACTGCGTCGCCATGTTTTTCGCGTGCCTCGCCCTCGGTCAGGCCGATGGTGCCGATGGGCGGGTGGCTGAACATGACAGTGGGAATCAGGTTGTAGTCCAGCTTGCGCTCAGGCTGATTGTTGAACAGGCGGTCGGACAGACGCCGCCCGGCAGCCACCGCCACCGGCGTCAGCTGTGCGCGGCCGGTAACATCACCCACGGCGTAGATACCGGCCACATTGGTGTTCTGAAATTCGTCGGTAGGGATATAGCCGCGCTCGTTACTTTTGACATCGGCGGCATCCAGGGCCAGAGGCATGATGTTCGGCTCACGGCCGATGGCGCAGATCAGTGCATCGTAACCTTCCAGCTTGATGCCACGCGCGCAATGGATATCGAGGCGGCCATCGGCGCGTTTTTCGACGCGCTCGACGCTGATGGAGGGCATGATGTTGACCCCGGCGTTGACCATTTCTTCCATCAGCGTCTCGCGCAACATGGCGTCGAAGCTGGACAGAAAGTGGTCGCGGCGCAGCAGCAATGACACCTCGCTGCCGAGGCCGTTGAGCAGCCCGGCCAGCTCCACGGCGATATAGCCCGCGCCGATCACCGCCACCCGCTTCGGCTGCTCTTTAAGGGCAAAAAAACCGTCGGAGGTCAGCATGTGCTCAGCGCCGGGAATGGCGGGCAGAATGGGTTTGCCGCCGGGGGCGATAACGATATGGTCGGCGGTGTAGGTTTCGCCATCGACGCTTACCGTGTGGGCATCGACGAAGCTGCCGGTGCCCTGCAGGTGGTCGATGTCGGAATCGGCCAGATAATTGCCGTACCAGTCGAGGATGCCCTGAATATATCCCTCGCGCGCCGCCACCAGCTTACCCCAATCGAAACGGCGCAGCTCGGCATCAAAACCGTAACCACCGGCGTTGTGAATGGTCTCGGCAATGCCGGAGGCGAACCACATCACCTTCTTCGGAACACAGCCCACATTGACGCAGGTGCCACCCAGCTTGTTGTTTTCGATGACAGCGGTCTTCCTGCCGTATTCCGCCGCACGTTCCGCGGCCGAGAGGCCACCGCTGCCGCCGCCGATGGCGATGAGGTCGTAGTGTCTGGACATGTTTTTCCTT
>CAZTPE010000131.1:0-7319 GCA_964614545.1 uncultured Ectothiorhodospiraceae bacterium | reverse complement strand
CGCGGGCTGGGCATCTTTGAGCTGCCACCCTCGCTGGTGGCGCACGACCTCGAGCAATGGGAGCCACTGCTGAAATGGCTGCGCAGCAAGCGCAGCCGGCCGCAGGCATAAATAAAGAAACTTCTGACTCCGGTTATGTGGCATTAAGCCGCTGAAACTGGCAGGGTTTGATGCACAGAATTACTTTCGCCACGATGATAGCGAAAATGCGCCAGAGGCCGCATAATTTACGTCATAGGTGCGGAAGTCACTGAATAATTACACCGATCGGCCGATAACCGACAAGGTCAATCTTTTAACACGGGACTTTTAACACGGAAAACCCATTATGAAAAATAAACTCATCATTGCCGCGCTTGCGGTATTTACCAGCGGTGTTGCCCAGGCCGACTTCCTGCGCATCGAGGCCGGCGCCGGCATCTGGCAAAGCGAACCCAGCGGAACCATCACCTACAAGGTGTCAGGCAGCAGCGACACTCTCAATGCCAGTGATGATCTGGGTTACCAAAAAGAGAACATTTCCTATCTCTGGCTCAACGTCAAACACCCGGTGCCCGTACTGCCGAATTTCCGCTTCGAATACGCCGGGCCTGCTTTTGAAGGCACATCGGAAAAGACGATCAGCTGGAAGGGCATCAACTACGGCGCCAATACCTACAGCAAGCTGGAGATCAAGCAGACCGATCTGGTGCTGTATTACAACCTGCTCGACAACACCTTCTGGGCCACACTGGATCTGGGCATGGACATTAAGCTCATCGACTTCAGTTATGAGCTGAGCGATCCCAGCAACATACTGCCCGCTTACAGTGATTCGGCCAGCCTGCCCATCCCTATGCTGTATGCCCGCACCCGCGCGCAGATCCCCACGACGAATATCGGACTTGAGGCAGATATCAAATTCATCGGCTACGGTAATACCCAGCTCTATGACTTCCGTGCCAAAGTGGATTACACCTTTGATTCCGTCCCCGTCATCCAGCCGGCCATCGAGCTCGGCTACCGTACTCAGAAATTTAAAATCGATGAAGATGGCGAAGACACCAAAATCGACTTTGAATTTTCAGGTATCTATGGCGGGGTCATGTTGCGTTTTTAATTAAGGCCAAACACCGGAACGAAACAGGGCGGATATTCTCCGCCCTGTTTTTGTTTGTGGCCACAGCAATGCAGAAAAACCGTAGGAACGGGCCATGCCCGCGATAACTGGAGAGAAGAGAGTTAATCTGTGGGAGCGGCTTCAGCCGCGAAGGCTAAATCCAGTTTTTTCACGGCTGAAGCCGCTCCCACAATGTGTCAAAACAACAATTTCTTGTGGTGAAAAGCAAACAAATCACAGGCATGGCCCGCTGCTACCAATATGGGTCAGATGGGCTGCAGGTTGGCATAGGCCGACATCAACCACTTGGCCCCCTTCGCATCGAAATTGACGTGCACCCGCGCCTGCGCGCCCTGCCCTTCCACATCCAGCACCACCCCTTCACCAAACTTGGCATGTTGCACACGCTGGCCCAGTCGCAAACCGTTGCTTTCCTGCTGCACCGGCGCGGCGCCAAAGCTGTGATTGCTGGCCGGCATCACCACACTGCCTCCCAAACGGACCTCTTCGATAAGTTCGGCAGGGATCTCGTCGAGAAAACGTGAACGGTGGGGAAAGGTTTCCTTGCCGTACAGCCGCCGCGCCTCGGCGTGGGTGAGATAGAGACGCTCGCGGGCACGGGTGATGCCGACATAACAGAGGCGACGCTCTTCTTCCAACCGGCCCGGTTCTTCGATGGACATCTTGTGCGGAAACAGACCCTCCTCCACACCGCACAAAAAGACTAACGGAAATTCGAGCCCCTTGGCCGAGTGCAGGGTCATCAGCTGCACGCCGTCTTCGCCGCCGCTGGTCTGTTTTTCTCCGGCCTCCAGCGCCGCATGGGCGATGAAGGCAGAGATATCGTCCATCTCTTCGGCGCCATCAGGAATGTCGCCCTGCTCGAAATAGCGCGCGGCGTTGACCAGCTCTTCGAGGTTTTCGATGCGCGCCTGACCCTTTTCGCCGCGCTCCTTTTTATAGTGATCCAGCAGGCCGCCGTGATGAATCAGGTGCTCCATCTGCTCAAACAATTCCATGCTGGCGGTGGCCGTACCCATTTCTTCAATGAGATCGAGAAAGCCGCGCAGGGCATTGGCGGCACGTGCGGGCAACTGTTTTTGTTCGACCATGGCACTGGCGGCATCCCACAGGGCGACGTTATGCTCGCGGGCATATTCACGCGCGGCAGCCACGGTACGCTCGCCGATGCCACGCGTCGGCGTATTGACCACGCGCTCGAAGCCGGCATCGTCACGGCGATTGGCGAGCAGGCGCAGATAGGCCATGGCGTCTTTTATTTCCTGCCGCTCGAAGAAGCGTTGGCCGCCATAGACGCGATAGGGCACACCGGACTGAATCAGGGCCTCTTCCAGTACCCGTGACTGGGCATTGGAGCGGTACAGCACGGCGCAGTCGCGGTAACTGCCGCCATCATCCATCCAGTCCTGCATGCGGTCGACAATGAAGCGTGCCTCGTCGCGTTCATTGAAGGCAGCATAACGGCGAATAGGATCACCATCGGCATCGGCGGTCCACAGATTTTTACCCAGACGCTCGGCATTGTGCTCGATGAGGGCGTTGGCGGCCTTGAGAATATTGCCGGTGGAGCGGTAGTTCTGTTCCAGGCACACGGTGTGGGCGCCGGCGAAATCACGGCTGAACTGCTGGATATTCTCGATGCGCGCGCCACGCCAGCCGTAGATGGACTGGTCGTCGTCACCGACGGCAAAGACATGCGACTGCTTGCCGGCCAGCAGGCGTATCCATGCATACTGGATGGCATTGGTGTCCTGGAACTCATCCACCAGAATGTGCTGGAAACGCTCGCGGTAATGCTCGAGCAGGCGTGGATTCTTCAGCCACAGTTCGTGAGCGCGCAGCAGCAGTTCGGCAAAGTCCACCAATCCGGTGCGCTGACAGAGTTCTTCGTAGGCGCGATAAATGCCGATCATCTGCCGTTGAAAGGGATCGCCGAAATCCTCGATGTGCTCGGGACGCTGGCCTTCGTCCTTGCGCGAATTGATGAACCACTGTGCCTGACGCGGCGGCCACCGGTCCTCATCCAGTTGCAGATCACGGAGAATACGGCGGATGGTGCGGTATTGGTCATCGCTGTCGAGAATCTGGAAGGTCTGCGGCAGGCCGGCATCGGCCCAGTGCATACGCAGCAGACGATGGGCCAGAGAGTGAAAGGTACCTACCCACATGCCGCCCACCGGCAGCGCCAACAGGCCCTCGATGCGCCCGCGCATCTCGGCGGCGGCCTTGTTGGTAAAGGTAACGGCGAGGATGCTGTAAGGCGACACCGCCTCGGTACGCACCAGCCAGGCGATGCGGTGCACCAGCACGCGGGTCTTGCCGCTGCCGGCGCCGGCCAGCACCAGGGCGTGGCCCGCCGGAGCGCACACCGCCTCGCGCTGGGCCTCGTTGAGATCTGCAATAATGTGGGAAACGTCCATAGGGTGAGGATTCTAACAGATGGGCATCAACCCGGCCTGCCGGAGCACAGGGGGGGCAGCAGGTTGCCGAAAATGGCTTCCTATTTTTTTCAGCACACGAAAAACAAGGCTTTTCAATAGCCTATTAAGTAATCACAGCAAAAAGACACACCTTTGATTCCATTTTACTGATCACTGGAGGTGAATGCCTGACATGCTTAACAAAATTGACCAAAAACAAGGGTAAAAGTGGCATTTTCATAGTAGATTCATCCTCGGCTCGACAGACTTCCACGTACTATTTTTCATCCTGATTGGCAGGTATGCTGTCGCAGCCAATACTCAATTTCCAAACTAACCAAGGAATCACCGCCATGACTAAATATTTGACCATCGCTATCGGATTAAGCGCCGCACTGCTGTTGAGCGGATGTGCAGTAACCGCAAAAGACATGGAGAAAATGAACGCCGATATTGTCACGGCGCAGAAGACCGCAGACGAGGCGAAGACCATGGCCGCCAATGCGCAGACAAGCGCTATCCGCGCACAGAAAATGGCCGAGGACGCCAAAGCAAGCTCCAGTTCCGGCAACGCCCAGGCCACGGCCGACCGCGCCCTGCGTGAAGCCGAGATGGCCAGGGCCGAAGCTCGTGAGGCCAGCGAAAAGGCCGACCGCATGTTCCAGAAAGCGATCGCGAAATAACCGCCCCTTACCTGCCTGGCCCGCGCCAGGCTTTCTACGCAAGCCCCTCTGTCATAGCCTTAATGACGGACGGAGGGGCTCGGGCTTTGGCTCACAAGGCTATTGATTGCAGCACCCTGCGGTGCCGCAACCACAAACCCCTCGAGCCCAAATTCATCCTTGATGGCTTGCGCCGTCACGGATAGCGCCAGACAATCGGCGAACGGCCCCACCGTCACCCGGCACAAACCATCACGATCACAGGGCCGAACGCTGACCGAGGGCACCAAGGCCCGAAGCCGTTTCGCCAGCTGCTCCGCGCGTTCAAAATCTTTAAATGCCCCAACCTGGAATAGCCGGCCCTTGCCGAATTCAGATTGCGCGCACTGCATAACAATCGCCACGGGCACCCCGCTGTGACGGTTAGCCACCGCAATAATGCGATCCCAGTCCGCGGCCGGTAGCTGCCGGTCAGAGACACGCACCACCTGCGACACCACGCTGGTCAGACTGACGCCCTGCTGATTTTTCTCTTCCGACAGTGGCGCATGGGCCTCCAGAAACAACACACCATCCTCGATGCCGACCTTGTAGGGCTCATTCTCGATACGCACCGCAATCTTGCGCGGCACCCGGGCAAACAGTTGCTCGATATCTTCGGGATAGAGACGGATGCAGCCATGGCTGACGCGCATGCCGATGCTGAAGGGCCGGTTGGTTCCGTGCAACATATAACCGGGTTCGCTGAGCATCAGGGCAAAGTCGCCCAGAGGGTTATTGGGGCCCGGTGGAATAATCCGCTGCACCGCCAAACCCTCGGCCGCCATCTCCTCGATAATAGAAGCGGGTGCCGTCCAGCTGGGGCGCAGGATCTTGTCCACTATCGAGAACTCCCCCAGCGGCGTCGACCATCCCTCCCGGCCGATGCCGACGGGATAGGTTATCACCACCCTACGCCCGTCCGACTCGGACTCGGACTCGGACTCGGGAAAATAATAGAGCCGCATCTCCACCAGGTTAATCACGATACCCCGCCAGGGGCGTGGTGGCAGAACGAAGCGGGTCGGAACCAGCACGCGGGTTCCTTCGCCCGGCAGCCAGGGATCAACATCCGGGTTGGCGGCAACCAACTCATTGAAACCCAAACCGAAACGACGTGCGATATCCAGCAGGGTGTCTTCCTGACTGGCCGTCACGTACTGAACCTTCCCAACCAAGCTGTTGCCGGCCTCCGGCAGCGGGAAGGTCAGCGCCCTCGCCCCATCAGTCAGGAACATTGACGCAAGAAATAAAGCCAACAACAATATTCTGCAACGCAGGGCGGGAGAAGAAACAAAATGGCCAGGGGGCTGTCGGATTTGGGTCATTATCGTGGGCATGGTAAGGAAGCGGGTCAACATTCAGTCGATCCTAAGATAATACTAATCCTTTTTCTTCAGATTGCGGGTATCGAGCTGCACCACCACCGTATCCCGAACCTCATCGGTAAAGTGGGGGCGATCATCGCCAGTCATGCCACCCAACTCATTCTCGCGACTGCTGATCAGCGTCAGGCACTCACGGATATCGTTGATGGTCTCTTCCGACAAAGGATGGCGCATGCCAGCCGGGGTGTAGGTATCCTTGGCCACATTGGTCAGGGTACGGCGCATCGTACGCAGGATACGCAGTTCGACAGGGGACTGTTCTTCGCTCATGCTGTTTTCTCGTTGGGTACGACATATAAGACAGGCATAGTCTAGCACCTAGATCCTGTAAGTGGTCGTGCTTGCGCAGTGCACCAAAAGTAGGCGCTTGAGGCGAGCACTTGCAGGATCCAGGTGGTATATTTTCAGGAACTTTTTCCGCTATTGAGCACCTCGATGACTATTACCCCAACAGTTTACAGGGTCAGCAAATATTCCCAACCCACTGTAACTACCGCACGGATTTTGAGTCACTAAACCACTATCAGGACATCCCGCAGCAACCTCAGGAAATTTTGCATGAATTCCCGCCGTGCCGTACTGCTTCTTGTCGCCGCACTGATTGCCGCCTTCTTTATTTTTGATATCGGCCAGTATTTGACACTCGATTTCCTCAAGTCACAGCACCAGTCGTTTCTCGATTATTACGCTTCCCATCAGGCGCTGACCATCGCCCTGTATTTTTCGCTATATATTCTGGTGACCGCCCTGTCGCTGCCCGGAGCCGCCATCATGACCCTGGCGGGTGGCGCTATATTCGGCCTCGCCTCCGGTGTCGTGATCATTTCATTCGCCAGCACCATTGGCGCCACACTGGCTTTTCTCATTTCACGTTTTCTGTTGCGCGATTATGTGCAAAACCGTTTTGGCGACAAACTGAAGGCCGTCAATGCCGGCATCAAGCGTGACGGCGATTTCTATCTGTTCACCCTGCGCCTGATCCCCATCTTCCCCTTCTTTATTATCAACCTGGTGATGGGCCTCACTCCCATGAAGGCATGGCGTTTTTATCTCGTCAGCCAGATCGGCATGCTGCCGGGCACCATTGTCTATGTGAACGCCGGTAGTCAGCTGGGAAAACTGGATTCCCTGTCCGGCATTCTGTCACCGAGTCTGTTGCTGTCGTTCGCCCTGCTGGGTCTGTTTCCTCTGATGGCCAAAAAACTCGTCGAATGGCTAAAACAACGCAAAATCCAGCAGCGCTACCCGCGACCGAAGAGCTTCGATTACAACCTGGTGGTGATCGGCGGCGGCTCGGCGGGACTGGTCTCGGCGCTGATTGCGGCGACCGTAAAGGCAAAGGTCGCGTTGATCGAAAAACATAAAATGGGTGGTGATTGCCTCAATACTGGCTGCGTACCCAGCAAGGCGCTGATCCGCTCGGCGAAGATGCTCAGCTATGCCCACCGGGCACAGGACTTTGGCCTGCAAAAGACCGAGGTGAGCTTTGATTTCGCCGAGGTGATGGAGCGCATTCAGCGAGTCATCAAAAAAATCGAACCGCACGATTCGGTGGAACGCTTTACCCGCTTGGGCGTGGACGTCGTGCAGGGTGATGCGCAAATTCGTTCACCCTTCGAAGTCGAGGTCAATGGCCGGACGCTGACGACACGCAACATCATTGTCGCCACCGGCGCACGACCTGCGGTGC
>CAZTPE010000130.1:0-7331 GCA_964614545.1 uncultured Ectothiorhodospiraceae bacterium | reverse complement strand
ATTCACAAAGTCAGCGAAATGAACGGGGTCGGACGGCGCATGCCCTGGACCATGGTCGCCTTTACCATCGCTGTCTTTGGCATGATTGGTGTGCCACCCTTGGCCGGTTTTGTCAGTAAATGGTATCTGGGACTGGGGGCAATGGAGGCCGGGCAGGGCTGGGTGATTTTTATCCTGGCTGGCAGTAGCCTACTCAATGCGGCGTATTTTCTGCCGATTCTTTACGCCGCCTGGTTCAAGGCGCCTCCCGATACCTGGCCCGCCGAGCGCACCTTCGGGCGGCGTGAGACGGCCTGGGCGCTACTGGCGCCCCCGGTGGTGACTGCTTTGCTGACATTGGCAGCGGGCCTGCTGGCATCGGCACCGTTTAGTCCGTTGCAATGGGCGCGTTTTATCACGACTCTGGGATACGTGCCATGAATACCGCACTGAGTGCTATCCTTCTGCTGTCGGTACCTGGATACCCGCTGTTACTCGCATTTCCAGCACTTCGGTCACGCCTTCTTTCCCGCTGGTCTTGCCATTTTGCCCTTCTGCCCGCAGTTATCCTGTTGGCAGTGCCGACGGTTTTTTCTGTTGATTTGCCTTGGCTGTTGTTCGGTACCGGACTGGGTATTGGCGAGGCATCCCGATGGTTGTTAGCGATGTCAGTGGTACTTTGGGCGGCCGCCGCGACCCTTTTACAGGCACCCACCGGCCAATCTGCAGACAACCGTCTCACGACCTTTTTTCTGTTGACCCTGGCGGGTAATTTGGGCGCGATTCTGGCGACTGATCTGGTCGGGTTTTTCGCCTTTTCGACCCTGATGGGTTATGGCTTCTATGGCCTGCTGGTTAATGGTGGAAATAAGGCGGCGCGGCGGGCCGGACGCGTCTACCTTGGTCTCCTTATCCTGGCGGATCTGGCCCTGTTCGAGGCCTTGTTGATCGCGGCTGCAACGACCGAGAATCTGGGCTTTGGGGGCGTGCGCCAGGCAATGGCCCAGTCAGCTTCCCCAAGCTTGTATCTGTCGATGGTTCTCGTCGGCTTTGCTCTCAAGGCAGGCGTCTGGCCGTTGCACTTCTGGTTACTGCCGGCCTTTCGTTCGGCCCGGCCGGCGGTAGCCCTGCTGCTGGGCGCTGTTCCCGTTGCTATCGGACTGCTTGGGGCCGTGCACTGGTTGCCCCTGGGTGAAATCACCTCGCCTGACCTGGGGTTGATCATCCAGGGCCTGGGGGTGGCCGCCATACTCTATGCCATTGTCGCCGGACTGATGCGGGCGCAGCTGAAAATGCTACCCGCCTATGCCGCCATCGTCGCCACGGGATTGTTCGTCACCGTCCTGGGGGCGGGACTGGCCGATCCTGCTGTATGGAACCGGTACGGAAATCTGGCGCATTTCTTCATCGTCTCTCTGGGGTTTGGCTTAGCGGCACTGACCGCCGGCATCGGGTGGCTGGAGGCGAGGAAGCCTTATTCTGTTACGTCTGCAAAGCAAGCCGATGATTCGATCCCGTGGTTTGAACGCTGGCCTGATGCAGTGGTGCGTTGGGCCGCGCAGATGGGGTTCGATACCTTGCCTCGGTTGCGTGCTTCGTGGCTGGCTAAAGTGGGCCGCCTCTGGCAAGTCCGTGCATGGCAAAGAGCCTTGGACGGTGGTGAGCGCTTTCTGCAACACTGGACCTTTGCCATCACCCTGTTTCTCTTGCTGGGGATTGTCGTGGCGTTTGTCGGCGCATCATTTTGGAGCTGATGAACGCCTTCGCGTCCCGCACCCGCAGGCACCTGTTCCCGGTATTTGCCGGCGAAAGGGCGGAAGAAGTGTGGTGATTGTCGGTGAAAAATATGGCGGCGATTTTGTCAGCAATCATGCGAGAACGCCATGGATGTGCTGGCGGGAATTCGTCAGGCCGGGCCCGGCATTGCCGTTCCCTTTGGAATTCCACGTAGATGCCGCAGTTCACCGCGCTCGCCGGCTATCTTGTGCGCACGGCGCACACTACACCTGTCCGTAGCGTGCGCTGTGCGCACGGTGGCCCTGAAGTGCACCCGAGGTTTATTCCATCAAGACATTCTCTGTGTCCTCCGTGCCTGTGTGGCGACCAAGGAAATCATGTGGAAGTCAGGGCAGGCTTGCGAAAGATAAATAACCGGCTATGATAATATGTAATCAATTACTCACTTTCTGTGCCGGGATGTCCATTTGTCCGGTCTTTTTTTGGGGTGATATGTGAGTAATTAATTACATTTTAAGTGTGCGTCGCGTTCCTCCCCAACGTGAGGGAGGCGGCGGAAGCGGGGAGCAAGACCATCCCTGCGTGGATAAAACAAGCCGATAGCGGACAGAGGGGCCCGGGCAACATGTTGAATACATTGACGATAAATCGGAAAAGAGGCTCGGCAATACTGCTGCTGGTGCTGGTCGGGATGGTGCTGTTTTTCGCCATTCAACGCGTGCAGCAACGCCTGCAGCCGGTGCCCGTTCAGCCTCCCGCACTGCTTGCGGTGGAGACCGTGACCCTGACGCCGGCCCCGTTCAGCCTCCGCGCCCGCTACGTGGGCAGCGTGGTGGCCGGGCAGGTGGCACAGATTCCGGCCCAAGTGGGGGCGCGGGTGATGGCGATTGCGCACCGCGAAGGCGACCGGGTTGAGCAGGGGGAGCTACTGATCCGCCTCGACGACCGCGAGCTGGGCAACGAAATCCAGCGCCTGCGCGCCACCGAGCAGCGTCTGCGCAGCGACCTTGACTACTGGCAGAGGCAGAACCGCCGCAACACCACGCTGCGCCAGCAGAAGGTCATCCCCGAGAGCCAGTTGGATGAGAGCCGGCGCATGGTGGACAGCCTACAGGCGTCGATCCACGAAAATGCCGAGGCCATGGCCAATGCCCAGATCCGCCTGGGCTATACGCAGATCCATGCACCCTTTGGTGGACGGATCGCGCGGCTGATGACAGAGGTGGGCGATGTGGCGGTGCCACTGAGCAAGCCGCTGCTCGAACTGGTGTCCCTGCAAGGCATGAAGGCGGTGGTTTCCGCGTCGCAGGTGGATATCGGCCGGCTGGCCAGCGGGCTCGCGGTGAGCATCGAAATTCCGGCGGCGAATTTGCGGCTGGAACGCCGCATCGAAAAGATCTATCCGCTGTTGGATCCGGTGACGCGCAATGCCACTTTTGAGGTTTTCCTTGACGGTGGACCTGAGCCGCTGCCCGATGCCCTTTACCCCGGCATGGCGCTGGCGGCGACGGTGGTGCTGGCTCATGACGACGCGGCCCTGGCCATTCCGCACCACGCCCTGCTGCGGCGCGGCGATGCGCAAGGGGTATTTCTGTTCGAGGACGGTGTGGCCCGCTGGCGTACTGTGCAAGGCGGCGCCGTGGAGGGCGGACGCGTGTTGATCCGTTCGGGCCTGAAGGCGGAGGAGCGGCTCATTGTCACGCCGGATTCCCGTCTGCGGGACGGCCTCGCCGTGGTCGTTCCGGCTGCCGCTGAGGTGTCGCCATGAGCTGGCCGCGTTTTTCCATCAATTACCGCTACACCATCTTTGCCCTGCTCATCGGCATCATCGTGATCGGCGCGGTGGCGCGTTTCTCGCTGCCTGTGCGCCTGTTTCCCGATACCGATCCGCCGGTGGTCACGGTCATCACCGCCTATCCCGGCGTGGCCGCACGTGACGTGAGCAAGAACCTGAGCAAGCCCATGGAAGAGGAGTTTTCCGGCATCGACGGGGTGGCGCGGGTCAGCTCCATCAGCCAGACCGGGCTGTCCGTGGTCAAGGTGCAGTTCCATTTCGAGCGGCGTGTGGAAGAGGCGGCGGTGGACGTGCAGAACGCCATCACGCGCATCCGCGACCGCCTGCCGGCGGCCATGCGTGAGCCCCAGGTGATGCAGTTTTCCTCCTCGGACAAGCCCATTCTCACCCTTGCCCTGCGCAGTGACACCCTGTCTCTGCAACAGGTGCGTGAGCTGGCGGATAACGACATCCGCGACCGCTTGCAGCTGATCGCCGGGGTGGCCACGGTGGACGTGTTCGGCGCTCATCGCCGCCAACTGGAAGTGGCGGTACATCGTGACCGCCTGCGCGACTTCGGTGTCACCATGGCGCAGATTTCGCGGGCGCTGGACGGCTGGAACCTGACCGAGTCGGGCGGGCGCATCGACCTGGGGGCGCGCGAGACGGTGGTGCGTTTCGATTCGCCCCTGAACAGCGCGGCGGCCGCGGCGCAGCTGGTGATCCTGCGCCAGGGCGACCGGGTGGTGCGCCTGTCGGACCTGGCGACGGTGAGCGAGAGCGAGCAGGAAGCGCGCTCCGCCTACCACTTCAACAATGCGCCGGCCATCGCCGTGCAGGTGCTCAAGCGCCAGGAGGCCAATACCGTCGATGTGGCGCAAAATGTGCGCAAGGCGCTGGACGACCTGGGACGGCAGTTTCCGCAGGTCGAGTTCGCCGTCGCCGACGACGATTCCATCTTTACCGAGCTGGTGATCAGCAACATGACCACCTCCATCATGCTGGCCATCGCCCTGACCATCGGCGTGGTGTTCCTGTTTCTGGCCCATCTGCGTCAGGCGGCCATTATCGCCATCTCTATTCCGGTGTCGTTTCTGATGACCTTCTCGCTCATGTGGCTGGCGGGCATCGACCTCAACATGATCACCATGTCGGCCATCATCCTCTCCATCGGTCTGCTGGTGGACGACAGCATCGTGGTGCTGGAGAACGTCCACCGGCACCTGGAGATGCCCGGCAAGAGCCCGGCCCAGGCGGCCATCGAGGGCACGGAGGAGATCTTTCTCGCCGATCTGGCCGGTACCGTGACCACGCTTTCGGTGCTGATTCCACTGATGTTCCTGGGCGGCTTCGTGGGCAAGCTGTTTTCGCCCCTGGCTTTTACCCTCGGTTTCGCCCTGGCCTCGTCCTTTATCGTCTCGGTGACGCTGATTCCGCTGCTCACCGCCCTGTGGCTGCGGCCGCATCATGAGACGCGGGCAGGGCGCCTGGAAAAACTGGTGGCGCCGTTCACGACCTTCATGGAAGGGTTGCGTGAAGGGTATCTGGCCCTGCTGCACTGGGCCCTGGACAACCCGAAAAAGACCCTGCTGACGGCCGCCATCCTGCTGCTGGTCAGCGTGCGCACCATGGTGTTCATCGGCAGCGAAATGCTGCCACGCTTCGACTCGGGCAATTTCCAGTTGAGTCTCGATACCCTGCCGGGCACGCCGCTGGCGCAGACCATGGATGCCGTTTCTCGCTTGGAGGAATCCCTGTTGCAGCGCGAGGGCGTGGTGGCGGTGAGCACCCAGGCCGGTTTTGAGGCCGGCGCCCACTTCCTCGGTGACCGCGGTGCACTGGACGTCAACCAGGCGAGTATCACCGTCAACCTGTCGCCGCGCACGCAGCGCAGCGACACCATCTGGGACGTGATGCGTGACATCGAGGCCGAGGCGGCGACCATCCCGGGCCTGGCCCTGGCGGTGGCGAAGGAGAAGGGCGGCACGGCCCGCGCCACCACCAGCGCCCCCATCGATGTACGCATCAGCGGCGCGGACGTGGTGGAGCTGGATCGTCTCGGCAGCGAGGTGCTGACGATCCTGCAACGGGTGCCCGGCGTGCGCAGCCCCTACAAAAACTGGGCCCTGGATACGCCGGAGACACGGGTGGAGATCGACCACGCGCGTGCCAGCGAACTGGGCCTGACCGGCCGGGATATCGCCCGGGTGGTCTATCAGGCCCTCGAAGGCCGGGTGGTGACACCGTATCGGCAGGCGAAAAACCGTGATCTCGATGTCTACCTGCGCTACGCCAGCACGGAGCGGGTGCACCTGTCTGATCTCGACGACGTAGTGATTACCGGCGCGGACGGGCGCCAGGTTCCCCTGCGTGAGGTGGCGAGGCTGGTGTCCACCTTTGGGCCGCGCATCGTCACCCGTGAGGATTTGGTGCAGACCCAGGACGTGCTGGCCTTCCATTTCGGCCGGCCGCTGTCGGAGGTGATAGCAGATATTAACGGCGAGCTGGCCGAGCTCGAACTGCCACGCGGCTATCACATCGACATCACCGGCGAGCAGCGTGATTTCGAAGAGGCCAAGACGCGCATGGTGCGCGCTCTGGGGTTGGGTATCCTCGCCGTCTATTTGGTGTTAGTGGCCCAGTTTCGTTCCTTCAAGCATCCCATGACCATCATGGTGGCCATCCCGCTGCAATTCGTCGGTGTCGCCGCGGCGCTGCTGGTGGCCGGCAAGTATCTCTCCATGCCGGCCATGCTGGGCATCATCCTGCTCACCGGCACGGTGGTGAACAACAGCATCGTGCTCATCGACTACATCCTGCAGCGCCGGCGCGAAGGTATCGAGCTGCGCAAGGCGATCATGGAATCGGTGTCGGTGCGCTACCGGCCCATCATGATGACGGCGCTGTCGGACGTCGCCGGCATGCTGCCCCTGGCGCTGGAAATGGCCGTCGGTTCGGAGCGCTTTTCACCGCTGGCCACGGTGGTCATCGGTGGCGTGCTGGCGGCTACCTTCCTTACCTTGATCGTGATCCCTGTGATCTTCCTGCTGCTGGAAAGACGTACTGCTGCAAAAGACAAGACCCTTGCCACGAAAACCCCCTGATTCCTTCGACTCACCAGGAGACAAGCATGAAAACCACCGAAAACAAACGTTCGCCAGGCATCTGGATCGCCAGCTTCGTCGCCATTGCCTTCGGCCTGCTGACCCTCAAGGAAGGCGGCCTGACCCTGTTCGGTCCGCCGCAATACGCCGAGGCCGCGGGCCGGTACGTGCCCTTCGTGCTCTGGTTCAATTTCATTGCGGGCTTCTTTTATATCCTCGCCGGGGTGTGCATATTCAGGCAGCGCCGGGCGGGGGCCATGCTGGCCATGGTGATTGCGTCGCTGACGGTTATCGTCTTTGGTGCCTTCGCTGTGCACATCGCCCTTGGTGGTGCTTATGAACAACGCACCCTGATCGCCATGTTGGTGCGCTCACTGGTGTGGATCGCCATCGCCATCTTTGCGCGCAGGAAACTGATGAACCGTGGCAATAACGTCATTTAGTCACTGCCGTTCCGCTGGCAGAATATCATTCTGTGCTGGTTGATTTTCGATTTCAGCTTTGAACTGAAAGATAAGCCGATGGTCTTTGGCGCTTTCTTTATGCCACCTTGAAGCGCTAAGTGGTTTGTCTGCTGTCCGTTGTTTGGAGAATTAGGGGTGCCCTAAAGGCTTTGCCGTGACAGCGCAGAAAAATCTGCATTCAGCAAAAGGGAAGATGTAAAGGCGGTGATAGGCGGTCTGCTAGTGTAGGTCGTCACTCATTTTGTAACATTAGAATGAGTCCCATTTTTTACC
>CAZTPE010000129.1:0-7388 GCA_964614545.1 uncultured Ectothiorhodospiraceae bacterium | reverse complement strand
GGCCATTATAAGTTATGAAATGAGTGACGACCTACACTAGATCCTGCAAGTGCTCACACTCACTCAGCACACCAACGGGCCGCTGAATTCCAGCCTACGCCGGAATGACGATACGCGCTCAAAGCAGCGGAAAATCAAACCCGCAAAGTTTAAAAAATATTTTTGCTTTGATTACTGGGACAGGGTCTTTTTTGCAAGAGGCCGGGTTTCACCTATTTTCATCACCCACAATGCATCCTCAGAAAAACCATTGCCAATTCCAGATTTTCTAAACCGCTTTGGAGGTTCCCACGGTGGCTCATCCGACAAGCTGCTGACTGTTCCCCAATGAGAGGCTATCAGCGTGTTTGCATGAACCTCTTTTCCAATGGCAATCGCTTCTTCAGGTGTAATGTGTGACATCCACATTAACTTTCTGGGCTCATAAGCCCCTATGGGTAAAACCGCATAATCGAACAAACCATATTGCCCGCCAATCTTGTCAAAGATGGTGTCTGAATATCCGGTATCACCAACAAAAAATATTCTGTTTTCAAGGCTCGTAATTGCCCAGGATGCCCACAGGGTTTGATCACGGTCATCAATGCTTCGTGCAGAATCATGCACAGCGGGTAAAGAAGTCAGCTCTACGCCATCAATGGTTACTGACTGCCCCCAATCCAGCTCTATTATATTGCTGTATCCCCGTTCGGTAAAAAATGGCTTCAAGCCCAAAGGCACTACCACATGAATCTTTTCCTTGTTTTTCAGGCTGCTGATGGTTTCAGCATCCAGGTGATCGTAATGATTATGTGAAACAACCACGATATTTACAGGGGGCAGTTTATCCAGGGGTATGCCGGAATTTACAAACCGCCTCGGACCCGCCCATGAAACCGGGCTAGCGAATTCCGTTAAAAATGGATCCGTTAAAATGGTTTTTCCAGAAATTCTTATCAGAAAGCTGGCATGGCCCAGCCAAGTGATGCTATCGCCTTTAATGGCATTCAGCAGCTCTACAGATTCTGTTTCAGAGAGTGCATGCCCATCAGGAATATCAGGCGTGAAAATCGAACCCCAAAATCTACGAAAATAGAATAATACGCCCTTGGATGCGGTAGTTTCCACAAAAGGGTGGTTTTGGAAACCGCTAATGGTGTGATGTTTGGGCTTGTTGCCCATAACGACTTTTTCATCGCTTTGAGATGATATTGCAGAGTACGCGAAAGTCACCGCTAATATCGTTACTATGCCGGCAATGATTTTTGTTAAATTCCTCATCTCTCGATAAATCTAACACGCATGCCGGAACAGTTCAGTCTCCAGGCTTTTCACTTTCCATTCCCGTGGGGCGCCCATCCAGACTGGTGACATTCTTCTCCCGCCAATACTGCTCAATACCCGCCGGCCCCTTACGCTGGGCCCAGTCATTGAGGGCCTCTCGGTCCTCGACATAATCGAACAGCGGTACGGCCATGCCACAGGAGCTTTGCACCATATCCACCGTTAACTCGAAGATCTGCCGGGCGCCCGGCAGGGGCGGGAAGTGATCCAGTAATGTCTGCCAGTCCGGATCATGCGGGTGTATGGCCCGTGCCTCGCCATACAGGCGCAGGATCAGCGGCTTGCCTTCAAAGGCGCAGAACATCAGGGTCATGCGCGGATTCTCAGCCACGTGGGCGGCGGTCTCATTGCCACTGCCGGTGACGTTGAGCCAGATCACACGGTTTGGATCCAGTACACGTAAACTATCCATGCCCTTGGGCGAGAGATTGACGTGCCCGCCAGCCGCCGCGGTGGCGACAAAAAACAGCTTCTGCCGGGCGATGAAATCCGCATGTTCTGGCTCGATATGGGGGTATTTTCTGGCCACCGACAGACTCCTAGATCCAATTCCCGGACCAGCGCTTCGACAGCTGCTGCCAGAGACTGGCGGTGTCCCTGTCGAATATAATATCCGGATCACGGCGGATCACCCGCCAGTCACCACGGTCGATCTCTGCCTGCAGCTGGCCCGGCGCCCAGCCCGCGTAACCCACGTAGGCGCGGCTGTCACCCTCGATGGGTTGGGCCAGGATCTGATGCCCCGGGGCGAAATAGATGTCCTTGATAAGGTGCTTCATGCCCTTGTTCGGCTGCCGGGTACGCAGCAGCACGAACACGGACTGGCTACCCACGGGCCCGCCCAGATACAGTGCTTCGTCGCTGTCGCGCAGACGGTCGATCTTCGGAAAGGCTTCCTTCAGCGGGATGTCCGAGGGCCGGTTGATGGCCAGTCCGGTGGTACCGCCACGACCGCCGAAGTGAATCATCAGCACCACGGTTCTCTCGAAACCGGTGCCCCGCAGCTGGTCGGTGGCAACCAGGAAGACACTCTTGCCGTCATTCTCTTCCGCCTTGCCCGCCCATGCCTGGCCTGCCAACAGCAGCGACAACAGGAGGGTGAGCAACAAGAGCCGAAACGCGTGGCAAAATAAGAGGCCGCGTGAAGTTGTCCGGGCAGGCCCGGCATCCAGATTCTGATAGTTGATAGTGCGTCGCATGATGGCGCCAAGACAGGAATGTAGCCTGAAGTATAGCCCGGCGCTCAACCCCGGTCATTGGCCATATTCAACAAGCACCTGCGAAAGCTGGTGGGTTAGCCTTACGGACTGTATCGTTCGAGAATGGCAGCCTCTCTGATTAGCGGTACCCGAATTAAAGAGACACGATTGATGCGGTTCGCTACCGCTCACCAGCATCCTACCAAGTTGCGCCAATCCCAGCCCAGTAGGGTGCGCCGCGCGCACCATTTCAAAACACCCGATTTCATTGCCGCCAAATCAATATCAAACATCACCGTATACCGTTACCGTGTTTGGTACTGAGTCCGCACCCTACATAAACTGGTTCAGGTCAGAACTCAGGCCGTAACAACGCTGAACAGGCCCGCCTCTACTGCCTTGCCCAGGGCATCATTGGCCCGCTTGATCAACAGATTGGCATCATCGCCACGGCGCCAGTTCGACACACCGAAGCTGCCCTCCGGATGCAGGTTGTCCAGTGCCGGGATGGTGAATTCGCTCAGTTGCCGGGCGATTTTGCCGGCCAGCGCCTCAGCGGCCGCCTGGTCTGTCTCCGGCAGCACAAAGATAAAATCACCATTGTCGAGCCGGCCGACCAGATCAGCCCAGCGGATCTGGTCGCGCAGCAACTGGCTGACACTCAGCACCGCCTCATCGGCAGCGGCAGCACCATGCTCGCTGCGCACACCCGCTAGATTGGTGAGCGACAGGGTAACCACAGACAACGGATTGTCATAGCGGCGACTGCGGGACACCAGCGGCTCCAGCCCGCGTCCCACCGCTTGCTGATTGAGCAGACCACTGACCGGATCGATGGTGTTGTGTTGCTGGAGCTGTTCATCCAGGGCATTGCGCTCATTGCGCAAGGCCTCCTGCACAGTGACGTCCTGATAATAAATGACCCGCTGGCCACCATCCCGATCCACCACCACCCGCTGCGCTGATTTGCCGCCATGCTCGAACTGCACGATGCCGGTGGGCGAAATCTCGTCAGTGACCAGCAATGCCGTTTCCGGCCGCCCGGCCAGCTCTGCCAGCGAGCGGCCCGCCAATTCCGCCAGCGCACGATTGCACCAGCTCAGCCGGCCATCGGCATCCACGGTGGCAATGCCAAAGGGCGCCTCGGCAAGAATGGACTGGCTCTGTTCGGCATGGGGTATTTGCATCGGACGTAGCTCCCTGAGTTGATCGGCTGCACAGCGGCGGCCCGGCCAGGGAAGAATCAGTGCCCCGCCGTGGCCAGGTGTCGGATTTTCGCCGCCTGCCTTTTTAAGTGTTTGATATTCGTTGGAAAATCTTCTCTCAGACAAATTCGTTAACCTTTTCATTGCCCTATCAACGACAGCTGGCAGGAAAACTTTAATCCCGTCACGCCGTATTGACCAGCGGATATCCCCACGCATGTCTCAACAAATTCCCTTATATGCCGACACTAAGGAAGTGCGACACAGTCCTCATCACCTCTGTGTCACACCTCTCACTCATGACCAATCACGCATCACAAAAAAGCAAGAAACCCCTACTGGATGTCCGCGCGGCGCGAAAGCGTTTTCTCGCCATCAATCGCGAACGCCTGCGGCGTACTCAGGAGGTACTGCGCTGGCGCACACGTGATTTTCTCGATCTGCTGCCACTGCTGTTTCACATCAATCACGCCATGCTACCCGGTTTTGTCAGCAAGCAAACCCCGGCCGGCATCTCCGACTGGTCACCGACCAAAAAAAGCACCGATGCCGGAAAACGGCTGGCAAAGAGTTTTGATTACAGGAAACGCGCCCTGCGTAATTTCGACATCCACTCCATTTTTCTCATGGGCAGTGTCGGTACCATTGCCCACTCGGAAAAGAGTGACTTCGATATCTGGATCTGCCACAGGCCCGACCTGTCGGCGAAACAGCTCAATGAACTGCGTGACAAATGTCAGGCCATCGAGAAATGGGCCGATTCGGTCAATCTGGAAGTGCACTTTTTTCTCATGAATGCCGATGCCTTCCGCAAGGGTACGGTAGTGGAACTGAGCAGTGAAAGCGCCGGCAGCACACAACACCATTTATTGTTAGAAGAGTTTTACCGCACCGGCCTGCTGGTGGCGGGACGCTATCCGGTGTGGTGGCTGGTGCCGCCGGAGCAGGAATGCAACTACGACGAGTTTGTCGGTAATCTGCTGCACAAGCGCTTTATTCCCGCCAATGAAGTGATCGACTTCGGCGGCCTGTCGGCCATCCCTGCCGAAGAATATTTTGGCGCTGCCCTGTGGCAGGTTTACAAGGGTATCGATTCACCCTACAAATCGGTGCTGAAAATGCTGCTAATGGAGGCCTATGCTGCCGAGTATCCAAACAGTGACCTGCTCAGCCTGCGCTTCAAGAAGGCCATCTATGATGGCGTCACCGATCTGAATGAGCTTGACCCCTACACCATCCTGATCAATAAACTCGAACGATACCTGATAAGCCGCAATGAGCCGGAGCGGCTGGAACTGGTGCGTCGCTGCTTTTATTTCAAGGTCCAGCTGCCACTGAGCAAACCGACCCGCAGCGGCCACAACTGGCGCTGGGAGCGCATGCAAGACCTGACCCGGCAATGGTTCTGGAATGAAGGACAGATTGAATTGCTGGATCAGCGCCGCAACTGGACTGTGCACCGGGTACTGAAAGAGCGCAAAATACTTGCCGATGAAATTACCCATAGCTATATGTCACTATCGCGCTTTGCGCGTACCCATGCCAGCCTGGCACGCATTGAACAAAAAGATCTCAATATTCTCGGGCGCAAACTTTATGCGGCCTTCGAGCGCAAGGCCGGCAAAGTCGAAACCATCAACCGGGGCATTTCCTCCAGCATCATCGAACGTCACCTGACTATCCAGCAGGGCAGGGGCCGTGATGCAGAGGAAAGCTGGGGCCTGTATCCCACGGGCGTCGAGCCCGGTGAACCGGGTGGTTCGCTGAAACGCACCCATTCGGTGGTCGAGGTTCTCGCCTGGTGTCATTTCAACGGCCTCATCGGTCCGCGCACCATTATTTCACTGGAAGTCTCACACGATATTCTTTCCCTGCGGGAAGTACGCGCCATTATCAACACTCTGGAAAGCCTCTTTCCCGGCGGGCAACTTCCAGCCACCTCCATTGAAAACTTTTCCCGGCCACCGGGCGTCCTGCGCGGCACCGTGTTCGCCAATGTCGGTATCGACCCCTTGCCAAGGCATTCACGGCGTGGCACGGATCTGGTCAGCGACCAATCCGACATCATGAATTACAGCGGTTTTTCACTCAACCTGGCGATTAGCTTCGATCTGCTACTGGTCAGCAGCTGGGGTGAAATTATCACCTACAAATACACCGGCATCAGTGGACTACTGGATTGTCTGGCACAATATCTGCGCATGAATATCCATGCCGGCATGGATGAGCCCGCCAAACTTTCTGCCTTCAGTTTTTCCTCCAGCCACAGTAACGCCATCGCGCGACGCATTGAAGAGCTGTATGAAGATATTGCGCAGGTTTTCTACCACTGCCATGAAAACAGCCGGGTGCGTTATGTGCTGCAGGTCGAAAAATCCTATTACGTGTTAGAGTCTGATCAAGGAGCTTTTCTCTATTCACAACAGGAAAGCTGTGCCGATCTGATTGAATATCTGAGTGAACCACAGCCAACCCTAAACAGCATCAAGGTCGACCGCAAGGCGCTGCTCGATACACCGCTGCCCGCCATTCTGAAACGTAATCACAGTGGCTTGATCCAGATGTTCTATCTGCAACAGGGTAGCGAAGTGGATATCTTCGTCCTCGACCAGCATGGGGCCCTGTTTCATCAGAGTGTTGCCTATTTTGATGATGCCTCACTGATCAACCAGTACAGCCTATTTTTTGATTCCATTCTCAGCCGGCAAAGCTATCTTTTTCATGATGACAGCGCCGCTCTGTTGCTGGATGGTCTGGAAATTTTCAAGGTAATGAAAGTCCGTAACAAATACAGTTTTGAGCGTCAGTCAGTGCAGCAGGAAACGGGACGGCGATACTTCAATGTGCAGGTGATTGGTGATCTGGTGGATCATGGCACTGCCTTCACCGTGTACTGCAACGATGCCGAATTTTCCACCCTGGATCACGGCAAGGATTTGTTCCGCGAAGTGGCGCACTATGTATTGGACAAGCGCGGCAGCGGCCTGAAGTATCCCATCTATATTACCGATGTCGATCTTTCACCCAGCCTGCTGGGCAACCAGCGCAACGGTGGGGTACAGGCGATCAGCTATCTGAAGTACAAGAAACGTATCGAAGAAAAACTGAACCGGGAATTAGATCGGCTTTGATTGCAGGCTCAAATATTCTCATTATTGATTTGCGAGTAGTCCGCATCGGTGGGCAATGCCCACCCTACAAATCACGACTGGGGTGAACGTTTTTGTGGACCCCAACATGCCAGCTTAAGAATAACGCATCCGGTACCACATATTGCCCAGATATTCGTGGAAGGCATAGGCGGTCTTTTGCAGGGCCCGCGCATTGGGCAAAAAGTCCTGCACGATCAAACCACCATCGCCCCACTGCTCGAATACCGTCGGCGCCGGCACCACCTCCATACCGAAATTCTCAAACGACCACACCGCTCTCGGCATGTGCCAGGCATGACTGACCAGGAACACCCGCTGGATTTTTGAAGCTTGCAGGATCTGGCTGCTGTAGCGGGCATTTTCAAAGGTGGTGCGGCTGTCGGATTCCACCCAGCGAATGGCTACACCATATTCCGCTTCCATGACTTCCATCATCAACATGGCCTCGGGTGGGCGGCCATCCCTCGCCAGACCGCCACTCACCAGCACCGGCAGATCCGTGCGGCGTG
>CAZTPE010000128.1:0-7407 GCA_964614545.1 uncultured Ectothiorhodospiraceae bacterium | reverse complement strand
CGCCAAGCATGGCCGCATTCGCCGACGATGATGCGTTTGACGCCCAGCTCGAGGGCGGCCTCGCGGATGCGCATGGCGGTCTTTTTCAAGTTATCGCCACTGCCGATGAACATGGAGAAGTTGGCGGCCTCGGAGGCGTGGGAACTCAGCGTCCAGCTGATGCCGGCCTGGTGAAAGACCTTGCCATAGCCGATCAGTCCATCGATATGGGGCTCGGCGAAGAAGTCGGCCGACGGCGTGATCAACAGGACATCGGCCCCCTTTTGATCCACCGGGAAGCGCACCAGGACGCCGGTATCCTCTTCGACGTCCTCTTCCAGGCCTTCCAGGGTGTTGACAAGCGCGGGCTCCGGCAGGCCGAGATTGTTGCCTATCTTATGCACCTTGCCGAGGATTTCATTGCAGTACTTCTGACCCACGCCGATGGAGTCCATGACCTCGCGCGCGGCCATGGAGATCTCGGCGGTGTCGATGCCGTAGGGGCAGAACACGGAGCAGCGGCGGCACTGGGAGCACTGGTGGAAGTAGTTGTACCAGTCGTCCAGCATCGGCTTGTCGAAGTCCTTGGCGCCGACCAGCTTGGGAAAGTGTTTGCCGGCAAAGGTGAAATAGCGGCGATAGACGCTGCGTAGCAGATCCTGACGGGCAACGGGCATGTTTAGCGGGTCTTCAGTGCCGAGGAAATAATGGCACTTGTCGGTACAGGCACCGCACTTGACGCAGGTGTCGAGAAACACGCGCAGGGCCTGTGAACCATCGACCAGTTCGCCGAGGCGCTTGACGGCCTTGTTCTGCCAGTCTTCAACCAGCTCACCGGGGTAGCCGATGTTTTCGTTGTGAATCGGTTTGGCCGGGAAGGTCTTGAGGTGCTCCATCGCTCCGGGTTGGATGGTCGGGAGATCCGGCACTTCCTGATGCGATTTCAGTTCCGGGGTGTCGAAAGTTACCTTTGCCACGTCGTACGACCTCGTAGTTATTCAGCAGTCCAGCCCGCGGTGTGACGAACCTCACGCGGATTGTCGACCTGGGTGCGGGTAGGGGCGAAAAACATGCCGGGTGCATGCAGCAGTTTACTGATCGGGAACACCACCATCAGGGTAATAATCAGCGTGAAATGCAGCAGCACAAAACCGTCGGCGGGCAGAGGCTGCCAGTCGAAATACATCAGGCCCAGCATGTAGGCCTTGATATCGACGATATCGGTGTGTGACAGATACTTGATACCCAGGCCACTGAGGGCGATGGCCATCAGCAGGGCCAGCATCAGGTGGTCGGAAAGGCTGCTGATGTAACGCACGCGATCGACCAGAAAACGACGTGCCCAAAGGCCGGCGAGACCGGCGATCATGGCGAATGCGGCATATTTGCCAAACGGCTGAATGAGGACAACCCAACCCCACACGGGCTCGGTGAAATAGCGCAGGTGACGCGCCAGCACCAGGGCCAACGCCACATGAAACATCCAGCCAAACAGCCAGATCCATTTGTTGGAAAAGAACAAACTGCGGAATACAGTGACTTCTTTGGTCATACGCCAAACCACACCGGCCTTGGTCAGGGGGGCCGGGGTGACAGGGATCTTCAGTGGCGCAGGGGTGCGCGCATAAAGCGCAATCTTGCGTGCCACACCCACTATCAGCAGGAGGGTGGCGGCATAAAATAAGATGGCGAAAACCACTGAAAGAATCATGAATAAACCTTAAGGGTCAAAGGTCTGGTTTTTTGAAGCAGGCCCGTGGCGTATCCGCTGGCCTGATCAATTGTTTGGTCAACCTGCCCGAAGGCAGGGTGACGGCCAGCTAGTAACGGCTTAGACCTGAATCCACGGATTCAGGTTAGACACAACCGGTCGGCTTGGGCAGACCGGCGATCTTGCAGGCCTGCTTGGCGGGGCCGTAGGGGAACAGTTCGTACAGATACTTGCTGTTACCCTTGTCCTTGCCCAGTTTCTTGCCGATGGACTTGGTCAGCACGCGCACGGCAGGGGCGATCTGGTATTCGTCATAGTATTCACGCAGGAAGTTGACCACTTCCCAGTGGCTGTCGCTCATGTCCAGGCCTTCTTCCTTAGCGATCGCTTTGGCGATATCCATATCCCAGTCATCACGATTTTCGAGATAGCCTTCTTCGTCGACGGCAACGCTCTTTCCATTCACTTCCAGGGCCATATCGGTCTCTCCTATATCTAACTGTTAAGTAATGTTCTGGCTGAATCAGAGCCAGGATTGGGTTTTGTCATACTCCGCCACTAAATCCACGAAGCCGTTGTAATCAATAATATCGATGCCGTCGATAACACGGCTTTCATCGATGCCTCGCGCCTTGAGGTCGGGCCCGATCACATAGAAGGAAATATCCTTCATGGCGCTTTCCACCATGGGGGATTTCTGCGTACCCTGCATGGCACCATAAATACCGTCTTCAATGAGAAGCACGGCACTGCCCTTCATCGCATGCTTGATACAGGATTCCAGCGCATTGCGGTCAAGGGGTGATTTATTAACGGTATGTAGCATTTATTGTTCCTCCCTTAGAAGCTTAGAACCACGTCCTGAGCTTCCATGATTTCGGCAAGCTCGGCCGCACTGACGAGCTTGATGGAATCCTTTTCTGCCCAGTCATCGTCTTCGTCCTCATAGGTGAGAGGGAGCAGGTCGTCCAGGGTCAGGCCACGGGCTTCCAGGGACTCCTTTTCAACGTAGATCTTGTTGACGTCGTAGTCGCCCAAGGCCTTGTAGGTTGGGGAAAAATTCTTCACGCCCAGTTCATCGGTTTGCTGGCCCCGGGTGAGCTGAAACACGCCATCATCCAGAAAGGCGAGGCTGACATCCTGTTCGAAGGCGGCGCCAATCAATACCACTTCCAGTGACTCCAGGGCATAGATGGTGCCGTAGGGCGCCTTGCGGTTGACATATAAAAAACGCTTGGACATAACGCTCCCCTTAATCGCCGAAGGTAATAAGACGGTCGGATTCGATACCGGCGTCGATCAGCTGGCCGAGCCCGGAAATGCGGAAGCCCGGTGCAATATTGTCGGCATCCTTGCCGTTACGCCTGGCCTCGTCTGCATCGGCGATACCACGGCGCTGGGCCGCAGCCACACATAACACAAGGTCAAGCTCATGCTCCTGCGCCAGTTCCGACCAGCGATTGATGATGTTGCGATCGTCCTGCGGCGGCGTGGTCAGGCGCGTGCCGTTGTTGACGCCGTCGTGGTAGAAGAAGATGCGATAGATTTCGTGCCCCTTCTCCAGCGCGGCCTTGGTGAAGTTGTAGGCCGTATCCGCCGCTTCGTGCGTATAAGGCCCTTCACTGACTAGGATTGAAAACTTCATGCGGTTCCTCCGGCCTTATTCATTGACAACACCCCTAGAAACGGATGTGTGTCGAGGCGTTGAGGGTGTGACGGCCACCGCGCCAGTTCTCGACGTGGAACTTGGTGAACGGCAGTTCGGTCAGCTCGAAAAAACGCGGCCAGCCGATGCGTTCGACCCAGTCACCGATACGTTCCCAATCCTTGGCGTCGTCCTTGTAGATGGAAAGGATCTTCTGCACGATCCCGGACACCTCGGGCCAGCGCGGCGGATTGTTGGGGATGCCGGCAGCGACCAGTTTGTGGAACATGGGCTTGCTGCGCGCATTGGAGTGTTTGCCGCCGATCCAGATGGCCAGCTTGGAGTGGTCGGGATCATTGATCTGCATGGGCGGGCAGGGCGGGAAGCAGGCGCCGCAGCAGATGCACTTTTTCTCGTCGACTTCCAGTGAGGGTTTGCCGTTGACGATGGCCGGGCGGATGGCGGCGACGGGGCAGCGGGCGACCACGGAGGGGCGTTCGCAGACGTTGGACACCAGATCATGATTGATCTTCGGCGGCTTGGTGTGCTGAATGTTGATGGCGATGTCGCCCTGGCCGCCACAGTTGATCTGGCAGCAGGAGGTGGTGATGTGTACGCGATTGGGCATCTGCTCGGAGGTGAACTCGTCGTGTAGTTCATCCATCAGTGCCTTCACCACGCCGGAGGCGTCGGTGCCGGGGATGTCGCAGTGCAACCAGCCCTGGGTGTGGGAAATCATGGTCACGGATGGACCGGTGCCGCCCACGGGGTAGCCGGCGTCTTCGAAGGCCCGGATCAGTGGTTCGACCTTGGCTTCGTCGGTGACGCTGACTTCCATGTTGGAACGGATGGTGAAGCGCACATAGCCATCGGCATACTTGTCGATGATGTCGCACAGCAGGTTGATCTCGTAGGGCCCGAGCTGACGCTGGGTGCCGACGCGTACGGTCCATACTTCGTCACCGTTCTTGGCGACGTGACGCAGCACGCCGGGGCGCGGGCGTTCATGATACTTCCAGTTACCGAAGTTCTTGATGTAGGTCGGGTGCATGTACTGAAAGGGGTCGGGTACGCCGCTCTCAATAGGGAAGCTCGGTTTATCGCTCATCGGGTTAATCTCCAAATTTCTATCGATTTCTTGTGCCGTTGGGCTCCTAGGCCCGATCCTGGCTGCCGTGGGTTAACCCGCAGCCTGCCGCTCTTTCCATTTCTCGGCTTCTTCGTCCCATGTGTCCATGCGGATGTAGCTGCTCTGGCGCGTTTCGCTGATCATGTGCGGGTCGACCTCGAGTTCAATGCCCTCGAGGAAATTGGCCAGGCCGATGCGGTCGATGGTCTCACCGACGCGTTCGTGCTCCAGGGCGTTCTCGGCCCAGAAGTCGATGATCTCTTCGGCCAGCTCGACGATACGTTCGTAGTCTTCTTCGGTCTCCAGCTTCATGAAGGGCACGAGCACGGTGCCCATCAGATCGCCTATCTTTAGCGTGCGCTTGCCACCGAGGAGGATGGTGACACCCTTGTCGTTGCCGGGAGAGAGGGCCTTGGTCATCACGTTGATGCAGTGCATGCAGCGTACACAGTTGCGGTTATCGACCTTGAGGGTGTCGTCGCTGTTGAGGCTCAGGGCGTTGGTGGGGCAGAGGTTGACGACGTTCTCGACCACGTAGTCACGGCCCTTGTCGGCGACAAATGCTTTTACCTCTTCCTGGTCGACCTGCATGTCGTCACGCCAAGTACCGATGACGGCAAAGTCGGAACGCTGAATGGAGTTCATGCAGTCGTTGGGACAGCCGGAGACCTTGAATTTGAATTTGTAGGGCAGGGCCGGGCGGTGCATGTCATCGAGGAAGTTGTTCACCAGCAGACGGTGAATCTTCTGCTCGTTGGCGCAGGACTGTTCGCAACGGGCGGCACCGACGCAGGACATGCCGGTACGCACGCAAGGGCCGGCGCCGCCGAGATCCCAGCCGTAGCTGTTGATCTCGTCGAAGAAGGGCTGGGTATTCTCGGAGGTGGTGCCGATGAACATGATGTTGCCGGTCTGGCCATGAAAGGCGATGAGACCGGAACCGTACTTGTTCCAGGATGTGGACAATTGACGCAGCATGTCGGTGGAGTAGTGGTTACCGGCCGGTGGCTGTACACGCACGGTGTGGAATTCCTTGGCCTCGGGAAACATGGGCTTGCCATCTTCGTCCATCAGTTCGGTGAAGCGGGGGATGATGCCGCCGCCATAACCAAAAACGGAAACCGTGCCCCCCTTCCAGTAACCCAGGCGGGTCTCGTAGGAATGTTCCAGCTGACCCAGCAGGTCCACCATCATGTTGTTGTCCATGGCGAGACGTTTCAGGCCGGTGACGAAGCTCGGCCAGGGGCCGGATTCCAGCTTGTCCAGCATGGGGGTGTCATGCAACGGCTTGGTGGAGGTCTTCTCCTTGGGGAGATAGGTACTGTGCTTCTCGGGATTCTTGGGTGTTTGCTCGGCCATTGCCCGTTTCTCCTGGTTTTGAAATTGCGTAGCCCTTCTCGGCGTATTATCAGACCACTTTAATTTATTTTTTTGGGCTTCCCGGGAAGCCATACAGATGGTCAGCCTATGACTGTCTGAAGTCTATGGGACTCACGTCGCGGCGCAATGGGTCAAAGGGGAGGGGTCGCCGGGCCAGGGCTATCCCTTTGGTAATACTTGAAGTCACGGATTCAGGTATTAGTTTGACGCATTGTGCTGGACGCCAGGCGGCTCCCCCTGCGACATGACGGCTGGAGCGGGCCTGTCTATCCCTGATGTGGTGTTGCCTATTGCTGAGTATTTGTTATGTTTAGGCTCTGTCAATATGAGTATATGCTAATAATTCAATATGTAAATCTCCTGTTTGGCTTGCGGCTGTCCCAGGGGAAGTTTGCTTGGGTTTGACCGGAACCCTGTGGAAATGAACCATGGCACAAACCGACAACAGTCCCTTCGATCTCGACGCTACGCAGGCCTATGGCGCCTGGCGGGAGCGCAAGCTGGCGAACTATCCTGTCAGTCTGGATGAGCTGGTGGTGCCTGTTGAAAACCCGCGCGCGCTGACCGATGTCGAGCGTACGGCGATACTGCAGGCCTGTGGGCGTGCCAATATGGCCGTCTATACGCTGGCGCATCCCGGTGAGGCCATGGACAAGACCCTGTTGGTCGGTCTGGGTGCACAGTTCGGGTTGCGTGATCTGGATTGCCACCTCTATGCCGACGATGATGGCATCTCGGCCCTGCAGGTGTCGGCGCAGCGCCGCCAGTACGAATACATTCCCTACAGCAACCACGCCATCAGTTGGCACACGGACGGCTACTACAATCCACCGCAGCACAGGGTGCTCGGCATGCTGCTGCACTGCGTGCGCCCGGCGGCGCAGGGTGGCGAAAACAGGCTGCTGGATCACGAGATCGCCTACATCCGCCTGCGTGATGAAAATCCCCGCCACATTGCCGCCCTGATGCAGGCGGACGTGATGACTATCCCCGCCAACGTGGAAGAGGGTGTCGAGATCCGTCCGTTGCAGAGTGGGCCGGTGTTCTCCGTGGATGCACAGAGCGGCAAACTGCACATGCGCTACACCGCACGCACCCGTTCCATCGAATGGAAACAGGATGCCGACACACAGGCCGCGGTGCGAGCACTGGAGGCCGTGCTCGCCGAGGATTCAGCGCAGAGTTTTCGTCACCGGCTGGCTGCCGGCCAGGGTGTGATCTGCAACAATGTGCTGCATACCCGCAGCGCCTTTGAAGATGATGCACCCGCCGGCCAGGGCCGCTTGATGTATCGGGCACGCTTTTATCAGCGCGTGGGTCAGCCTGCGTCGCAGAGACGTTTAATGGAGCAAACATGATTTATCTGAGTGAACTGTTGATTCAGAACCCGGGTCTGGAATCCTTCGACGACCTGGTTCACGTCATCGGTGAACAGGCAAAAAAGGGTGAAATCCACCTCAAGATCGACATCAAGCCCAATTACCCCGATACCCCGGCCAACTGGGAAGACCGTGTCGAAGGCGCCTTTGCCGGCGTGTATTCGGTGATGGGAACCACCAACGG
>CAZTPE010000127.1:0-7471 GCA_964614545.1 uncultured Ectothiorhodospiraceae bacterium | reverse complement strand
TCGGTGAGGGCGCGCAGCACGTAAATGACCCCCCATCCCAGATAGCCGAAGAGTATCTTGGCGGTCCAGAACTGGCGATAAAAGGCCGACTGCAGCAGCCAGAACAGCAGCTTGGTGGTGGTTCCCGGGTGGCGGATGAGGCCATACATGCCGCGGGTTTGCAGCTTTTTCAAGGTGATGTTGGCCACCGAGGGGCCGAGTGAGACGTCGGTGTAGATGTGCACGCTGAGCAGCAGGACCTCGGCGATCTTGAGGGCGTAGAGCAGGCCAAGATTGGCGTAGACCAGGTCGCCGGGCTGGCCGGTGGCGACGAAGGGGGCGAAGGCGAACAGCGTGCCGGTGGCCCCATTGAGGGGCGGATAGCAGCTCAGGCACACCAACCAGCCGCCGATGGTGAGGTCGATGGAACGTGAGCGGTTCTCCAGCCAGCGTGACTCCATGGCGTAGGCTACGCTGGCATTGAGGATGTCAATCAGCCACAGCATGGCAATGAGGGCCAGTACCCAGGTGATGAGCTGGTCGCCGTCCAGACTGGCATAGAGCGTCTGCAGGGTGTTGACGCTGGCGGGTACCACCTGCTCCACCATCACCGGCAGGAAATAGGCGCGCATCAGCAGATTGAGGAAAACCTTGCGATTGTAGGGGCGGCGCAGCACGCGCAGCAGTGGCGTGCGGTCGTCACCGTGGCGTAGCCGCCGCCACAGCTGGCGGCCGATCTGGCGCAGTATATGCAGCATGCGGATGGCCGGATCGTAGAAATCCTCGCGCCGTGAGGCCTTGAAGGTGAGGGTGAGGGTGAAATAGGGGATACCGGCCCACAGGTAGATGTGCAGAAAATCGGCGAACAACTGTTGAGTGGTCTGGTGCTGCCAGTTGTTGTACCACGGGGTGAAGAGGTAAAACTGATAGCCGCCGTAAAGCACAACCAGCCAGACCAGATAGCGGGCGATGGCGCGGCGCAGCAACTGCGCGGGTTCGATGTTGCCGTCGATGTGATAGATGCCACCGCCGCGGCACTGGCGGATGAAATAGGCCAGGGCGTACAACACTGCCAATGCCAGCACCGGTAGGAAGATGGCACTTTGATGCAGATCGAGCAGGTGATACAGGGTCAGTGAACCGGCCGTCACCAGCAGGGTGGCGGAAACATAGAAATGGGGAGGGAGGGCCTGTTTCATGCCGAGGCGGGGTTCGATCGGTGGGTGGGACAACGGCCTAATCTAACACAGGTATTGAATTTGGCGGGCTTGTGATCAGATCTGCACGCATTGAGGCTATTCAGAAAAACCTATAGTTATAAATCTTTTTATCCGCGAATAGAATATCGTTATTAATTATTATCAATAATTCCACCGATCTGTAACATATGTGTTACTCCTATCTTTCTGAATTTCGCCGGATATTAAAAAATTGCTGTCATCGCATTTGTTCCCTCTGCCAAAAACGGGTTTTATGACATTGTGGCGTGCGCAGTGCTTCCGCATTTTTCAGACCTTCAAATGCTTGTCGGCGATACTGTTGCCCGTCTTGTTTTTTGGGTTACAGGGCGCAAGCGTTGCCGGCAGTTTGCCGAGTAATCGCGTTTCAGATATTCAAAATACCCGCCATAATTTTTCTGCGACCACTGTTCCTCAGCTTCCTGGCGGACAACCCCGGCGTGTAGAGGCAGATACAGAATCAGAGATTTGCGTATTCTGTCATACGCCCCATGCGGCCGAACAGGGTGTTTCGCCCCTCTGGAACCGTAAGTTGTCGGGGGCAACGTATTTGCCGTACAACTCGAGTTCGATGGACGCTTTACCCGATCAGCCAAACGGCTCGTCCAAGCTATGTCTTTCATGCCATGACGGCGTTCTGGCCATCGGCGCGGTTAATGTGCTGAACGCCACGTTGACCGACCAGGACCCGACCACAGCAGATATCGGCATGACTATTCAGGGTGGCGGGAACACCATGCCCTCCGGTGCAGGCATTGCCAGTGGTTATACCCGAGACCTGGGAACAGACCTGACCAATGACCACCCGATTTCTTTTACGTTTGATACCAGTCTGGCCCAGGCTGACGGGGAGTTGCGTGATCCGCAAAATGAGTTGCATCTGGGCACCCGGTCTGCCGGCGTTCAACCCGTGGTGCCACTGGAACAGGGGCAGGTTCAATGCATCAGCTGCCACGACCCGCATATTCGCAGTACCAACTCGAATGAAAACATCAAGTTTCTGCGCCTCAATCGCCTGCAGAAAGTCTCCCCGATAACAACGGCATTTGATGCATCCGGCGACATCATCTGTCTGGCCTGTCACGATAAAGCGGGCTGGGTCGGTTCGGCGCATGCAGATGATCAGGTGGCCAATGAGCAGTACACGGACAGTGCCGCAAACCTGCGGGAGTTTCCCCTGGGCACAGAGGTGTGGGAGTCGGCCTGTCTGGCCTGTCACGACACACATGCCGTGCAGGGTTCACGGAGGCTGCTGCGAGAAGGGACCGATGGCCTGAAAGCGGCCAACGGTGCGAAGCAGGGCGGTAATCCTGCCGTTGAAGAAACCTGTTTTGCCTGTCACTCCAGTGATGGCGGCACATTGGTGACTCAAGGGTTCAATACCGAGGTGCCCGATATCAAGAGCGATTTTTCGCTCGCAACTCACATGCCCATTACGAGTCTGGATCAGGCTACGGGTGCAGAAGTTCATGATATCGGTTCCAGCAGCTTGCCCGAAAGCGGCAAGGATTTTCTGGAATCAGCGCTCAAACTGGGTAAAGGCAATTTGCTCAACCGTCACGTTGAGTGCACCGACTGTCACAATCCCCATCGTGTGATCAAAAATCGTCGTTTCAACGATGACCCCGCCACGCCGGCCGCGGCAGGTACACACGATCACTCGGCACCTCACAGCAATGTGGCCTCCGGGGTATTGCGTGGTGCCTGGGGGGTTGAGCCGATCTATATAGCCACTGAGTTCGGGAGTGAACCGTTTGATTTTCAGGTGAAGCGGGGGAATCCGCCCGTCAATGGTCTGACCGATGTGGATCAGTCCTACGTGACGCGGGAATATCAGGTTTGCCTGAAGTGTCATTCCAACTATGCCTTTGACACGCCGCCCACCTTGGGTGCCACGGGAGGCAATACACCGTATGGCACCAATGGCTTGACCCACTATACCAATCAGGCGATGGAATTTCAGGCGCCGTTGCTTCACAAGGGAGGGGGCACTGCGACAGGGAGCGGGTCTGCGGTCGGCGACTATACCTGCACCTTCCCAAATAATATCGGCGGTACAAAAACAGAAACCTGCAATGCGGAGCCCAATAATCACCGTGGCTGGCACCCGGTGATGGCGAATACCGGCCGTTCCGCCGCAATTCGCAACATGGATGCCAGCAATTTCCTGGAACCTTTCAACGACACCAGCGGCACCCATGTAGGCAATCAGACCATGTATTGCTCCGACTGCCATGGTAGCAATACGGCTAATGGCACCAGTGCCCCCAGCGGTGGGGAGAATGGCAACCCCTGGGGGCCACATGGCTCGGGTAATAATTTTATTCTCAAGGGACCGTGGGGTGTCGATACCGGCGACGGGCATCCGGATCATTTGTGTTTCAAGTGCCATGACTATAACGATTACGCTTGGCGCAACAATCCGGCTCCCGGCCTAAGTGGTTTTAGAACCCCAGTGGGATATACGGAGCCCAACGGATGCCTTGTAGGGTTTAAGGACGTGAACCTGCATATAGGTCATGCGCAGAAGATTGGTTCCAGTCGTTTCAGGTGTGTCTGGTGTCATACTGCGGTGCCGCACGGATGGAAGAACAAGGCCCTATTGGTCAATCTCAATGATGTGGGGCCTGAGGCGGGTCTGATTGCGGGAGCCCAAGTAGCTTCACCCTATACCCAGGAGCCCTACTACCTGAATGCTATGTTGCGTATTGTCAACTTCGCGCAAAGCGGTAATTGGACCGCAAATGATTGTGGTGGTGGTGGTGGGCCTTGGGCAGGGTGGATGGCAGGAAACTGTTCGAATCCGCCCTGAGTCTGGGGTTGTTTTCCTTGCTCCCTGATATGACGGCGGGGAAGTTGGGGCTGTGCGCCGTTAATTATTGCTGCCCGTGGATGCCTTTCCTTCAGCTCTTCCAATAACGGCTTGATCGGGGTTCCTTTTATGACGGGAGCATCTGCCCGGTTTTGAGTCTGCACCAAGTCGCAGGCAGGCAAAGACGCGGTATACTCCCCGATTCCGTATCTGAATGGCGTCGCGAAAGGCCTTATGTTGCAGTTGTTGAGTGTGTTGGCATCCCTGAAACTGACCCTGGTCGGCATGGCCCTGCTGGGTATCGGTGCGGCGCTGAGTTATGGCAATCCGGAGCATGTCTCCGTCTGGGTGCTGGTGGCGCCGCTGGCCTTGCTGGCCATCAACCTTGCCGCCGCTATTCTCACCAACCCGCGCATCAATCGCCAGCCTGGCCTGCTGGTGTTTCACGTCGGCCTGCTGGGCATGGTGTTGCTGGCGGGCATCGGCCGCCTGACCCACCTTGACGCCCATCTGGAGATTGGCCAGGGACAGGCCTTCAGCCCGGAACTGCTGATGGATGTGCGCAAGGGACCCTGGCATGCCGGGGCGCTGGATAAGGTAGCCTTTACTCAAGGGCGTTTTACGGTGGACTATGCGCCGGAGTTGCGGCGTGGCCTGACCCATAGCCAGGTCTTCGTGCCGCAGCCGGATGGCTCCGTGCTGGAGGTTGATGTGGGCGACGATCGCCCGCTGGTGCTGGAGCGTTACCGTTTCTATACCACGCACAACAAGGGCTTCGCTCCGGTGCTGACGTGGATCCCAGAGGATGGTGAAACGGTCAGTGGGCGCGTGCACATGCCCTCTTATCCGCTGTTTGAGTACAAACAGGACAACCACTGGACGCCGCCGGGCACGGAGGAAGACATCAAATTTTGGCTGCAGCTGGATACCGGCATGACCCTAGAGGAGTCGTGGGTACTGGATGGTCGGAACTCCCGCGGCGTATTGGTGGTCACCAGCGGGGATCAGCGCGTGGAGCTGAATCCCGGTGAGGAGACACAGCTGCCGCATGGCCGGCTGCGCTTCGATTACTTGACTACCTGGATGGGATATAGGGTATTTTATGATCCCACGATACAGTGGCTGTTCTTCGTCAGTGTCGCGGGTGTGTTTGGCCTGGGGCAGTTTTTCTGGAAGAAGTTGAGCCTCACGGCGTGGACGGATGATGACAGTGAGACTGCCAACAAGAGGGGAAGTGTGTGAACGTTGTCGCTGAGCAACCCTGGCTGTGGGCTGGCCTGGCCGCCTATCTGGTGGCGACCCTGGTGGCCATGTGGGGACTGTCGCCGCGCCTTGCCGGCAGTGAGTCGGTACAGTCCCGCCGTCACGAGAAGATCGTCCTCGGTTCCATCACCCTCGGCGTATTACTGTTGACCATTGCCATTGCCGTGCGCTGGGTGCGCATCGGTCACGGACCGTGGCTCAATCTGTTTGAGCTGCTGATGAGCCAGCTGTGGAGCCTGGGGTTGATCTACGCTTTGTTGTACTGGCGCCTGCCGGGGCTGCGCCCCAGTGCTGCGATCGTGATGCTGGTGATGTGGATACTGGGCAGCTGGGTGTTGCTCCTGGAGCCGGCGGACAGCCATTTTCCTGCGACTTATTACAATTTCTGGAAGTGGTTCCACGTCGGCCTGGGCAAGATTTTTCTGGCCTTGCTGCTGGCTGGTGTCGGTCTTGGCGGGGTCATGATCCTGCGTCTCACGGAACGGGGGCGGCGGTGGTTTCGCGCCATGCCCACCGATGCCGTGATCGACAAGCTGGCCTGGCGCCTGATGATGCTGGCGTTGGTATTCGACAGTCTGATGCTGATTACCGGCGCGGTGTGGGCACAGGATGCCTGGGGCCGTTACTGGGCCTGGGATGCGTTGGAGACCTCGGCCTTTTTCACCTGGTTGCTACTGGCGGTGGGGTTACATGTCCGTCTCAGTTTTAAAGTGCCGCCGTGGCTCAGTGGGGTGATCATTATCAGCATCTTCGTGCTGGCATTTGTCACCTATTTTGGTACGCCCTATATTAGTCCCTCGGCACATAAGGGAATGGTTTGAAGGAGCATAGTGCAGTGACGGCCGCAGCAAAAAAATCGCCCGCGAAACAGGATTTCGAGGCCCTGACGACGATCCTCTCCGTGTCGGCCGTACTGGCCATTGCGGCACTGATCACCACCCTGCCCGAAATGAGCACCGGCCCGGTCGTGCGTTCCGCGGTGCAGGGTTATTCCATTCCTGCACCACTGCAGCAACCGCCCTCACACGCTGCGCCGGCCTTCCGCCAGAACCCGCATGAGGCCCCGCCCTCGGTGATGCCGGCGCCACCAGGCGGTGCCGCACCACAGTCGAAGAGGGCGATGACGGAGTTCGAACGGCGCGTCACCGAACGTTTCCAGCAGGCCGTGGCCATGCTGCATGCCAAGCAGTATGACTATGCCATCACGGCCCTGGATGCGGTACTGGAGATGTCACCGGATATGCCGGAGGCCTATGTCAACATGGGCTATGCCTTCATCGGCCTGGAGGAATACGGTCCGGCTATCAAGGCCTTCGAGCGGGCTATCGACCTGCGTCTGAATCAATACAATGCTTACTACGGACTGGCGGTGGCGCTAGAGGGGTTGGGTGAATATGAGGCCGCGCTGGGCGCCATGCGCAGCTATATTCACCTGGCTCCGCCAGATGATCCCTACATTACCAAGGCCCGTGCCGCGCTGTGGGAGTGGGAGGCGCAGCTGGGTCGTCTGCCCGGTGTGCAGGTGGCTCCCGCGGGTGTTGAGCCGGACTCAATCAAGTCGCCGCAGTGGTCGGAAGGGCATTAACACTCATCCTGCTGGCGGTGCTTACGCTGGCGGGCTGTGACAATGCCGAGGCGCCTTCGCCGCGCCTGCAGGTGGGCGATGTGCTGCCGCCGCTATCGGTGGTGGATCTCAAGGGGCAGCCACAGACCCTGCGGCCTTCGCCGGGCAAGCTGCTGATCCTCAACCTCTGGGCGACGTGGTGTGCGCCCTGCCGTGAGGAGTTGCCCAGTCTGCAGCGCCTGACTGCAAAGCTGGATCCGGCGCGTTTCGAGCTGCTGCTGCTGTCGGTGGATGACGACGAACACCTGGTGCGCGAATTCCTCATCGACCGCAAGGTGCACCTCGTCAGCCTGCTCGACCCGGATATGTCCGTGGCCGACGATATCCTTGGCATCCGCGTATTCCCCTCGACCTATTTCGTGTCTCCCGACGGCCGTATCGCAGTGCTCATGGAGGGCGCGCGCGAATGGGATTCAGCAGAGATACTGGCGCAGATAGAGGCCATGCATCCTGTGCGGTAGAGACGCATCGCTGAACAGTGCTAAACTCGGCGGCTTTCGGCGAGAGCCAGAGTGGGGGGCATAGCGGGATGCTTGAAATCCGCGATCTCGAATG
>CAZTPE010000126.1:1404-7474 GCA_964614545.1 uncultured Ectothiorhodospiraceae bacterium | reverse complement strand
GATCCTCGGCCTCGGCTACGCCTTTGCCAGCCTGTACGTGTTTGAGTCCCATGCTGGCCGTGACGGCGATCCCATGCTGTCGGTGGAAGACCTGGTCATCGCCTACAGCGGCAGCAAGACCGGCACCCATCTGGAATCGGCCCTGATGGGCCCCATGTCGAACATGCTGCCGCCGGAGGAAAACCTGCAGATCATCGATTGGGTGCGCCGTGGCGCGAGCGAGGAGGAATACAAGAGCACGACCTCCGCCATCTTCAAAAAGCGCTGTATCGCCTGCCACAATAACCGCAATCCCCACCTTCCCAGCCTGGAGGACTTTGAGCACGTCAAGCTGATGGCGGCACAAGACACCGGCGCGGACATCTTCACCCTGGTGCGCGTCTCGCACATTCATCTGTTCGGCCTGACCTTCATCTTCTTTATCGTCAGCACCATCTTCAGCCACGCCTACCTGCGCCGCGAGTGGGTGAAGATCACCATCGTCACCACCCCCTTCGTCGCCATCGCCCTGGATATCTCCTCCTGGTACATCACCAAGGTGTACGAACCCTACGCATGGATGCTGATCATCAGCGGCGCCTTCATGGGCGCGAGCTTCGCCGTGCAGTTCATCATCTCCCTGTATCAGATGTGGTTCTTCAAACTGCCTGAAGATGCCGTGACCGCCAGCGACATCGTCCGTCACCAGTACGATTAAAGCGCGCACATCATGATCTGGCGATACGGTATTATCATCCTCCTCGCCTGGCTGCTCACGGCCTGTGGGGGTGGTGAAGACGCCACCACCGAGCCCGCTCCAGCGCCCCCCGAGGTCATCGAGGAACCAGCGCTGGTAGGTGATATCGAAGCCGGCAAAATCCTCGCCGCAGACTGCGCCAAATGCCATGGCCTGGACGGCGTGCTGGCCCAGAGCGGCTCCCCCTTCATTGCCGGACTGGAGCAGGACTACCTGATCCGTTCCATGCTGGCCTACGCCGACGGCTCACGAAAACACGACAAGATGAAGGCCATCATCGATAAACTCGGCCCCGACAAACTGGCCGATGTCTCCGCCTACTACGCACAACTGGACACCCCTTGGCGCGGCGCCGTGCGGGGCACGCAATCCAAACGCACCCTGCAGGACAAGCAGACCATCGCCGCCGGGGCAAAGCTCGCCGCACGCTGCAACTCCTGCCATGGCCCCGAAGGCAACGCCGCGCGCTCAGATGTGGTTCCCCGCCTCGCCGGCATGTCCCTGGAATATTTCATCCCCGCCATGGAAAGCTATTTCAGCGGCGAACGCCAGCACGGCATCATGAAGCTGTTCAAGGCATCCACCAACGAAGGCGACATCCACAACCTCGCCGCTTACTACGCCACCCGCACACCGAAAATGGCTCCCCCCTCTCGCCATCACAAAGCCGACCCAGCGGCCGGCAAGGCCGCTGCCACCACCTGTGCCGGCTGCCACGGCTACGACGGCAACAGCCTCAATCCCTACATGCCCAACCTCGCCGGGCAGCCCATGGAATACCTGATCAAGGCCACCAAAGACTACCGCGACGGGCGGCGCAAAGAAGCGCTGATGCAGGAACCTGTCAGCCACCTGAGCAACGAAACCATTGCCAACATCGCCGCCTACTACGCACACCAACAGCCGGAGACACCGCTCAGCGAAGACCCCACCGACAGCGGCAGCTTCGACCCGCTGGCCGACGGCGCAAAGATCGCCGCCTCCTGCAACGGCTGCCACGGCGACCACGGCAACAGCCGCAAGCCCGGCGTCCCGAGCCTCACCGGGCTGCACGAAAAATACCTGGTCGCCGCCACCAAGGCCTACCAGCAAGGCACCCGCCAGCACGACCTGATGCGCAAACTGGTGTCCCACTTCAGCGACACCGACATCGAAAAGGTCAGCTTCTACTACGCCTTGCAGGAACCGGGAAAACGACACAACACCACCGACGGCGATCCCGCCACCGGCCACCGACTCAGCGAGTCCTGCGCCATGTGCCACGGCGAAGGCGGCATCAGCACAGACCCCTTCACCCCCAGCCTGGCTGGGCAAGACCCTCGATATCTCACCCAGGCCACGCTGGCCTATGCCAGCAGCGCGCGTAAAAACGACAAGATGCAGGCCCCCGCCCAGGCCCTCAGCAAGGCCGAGATCCGCGACCTCACCGCCTACTACACCGCCCAACCGCCACAACGCTCGGAAACCTGGCCACCGGAGCCACCACAATTTCTCATCAAGGAACGCTGCGACCGCTGCCACGGTGAACGCGGCTTCAGCACCCATCCCGGCAATCCGCGCCTGGCCGGACAATCCGAGGCCTACCTGATCGTCGCCATGCAGGAATATCAAGACGGTACCCGCACCAGCCAGACCATGCACGCCATGGCCGATGTGTTGAGCTTGTTGGAAATCAAGGCCGTCGCCGCCTATTACGCCCGGCAGACAGCGGACGGAGAAGAGAACGACATCCCGTAGAAGCGGGCCATGCCCGCGATAAACGGTAGAAAAACACCTCTATTTCGTGACACAGCAAGTGGCATAACAAATTCTCCCTCAATTCTTGCAGCCTGCTAAAACAATCTTTCCCTCAGCATTTCCATATCACGAGCCAGACCGGGGGCGTCCTTCAGCCTTGCCTTGAGGCGATAAATAGCAAGGGACACGGCCGCCAATGAGCTCACGCCAAATACCCCAGCCACTTCCTCCAGCGAATATCCACCCGCTTGGTGGCACAAGGCCATAGCGATGGCGCGCGGCAAATTCCTTTTTCCGCGCTGGCCGAATCGCAGACTGTGTTCATCGACTGCGAAGAACCGTGCCGTGCCCGTAACGATCGAATCCATATCCAGCCGGTCTGCCTCATTCATCACAGCGGGTATCGATTCGACACCATCACCCCCCCCCAACCGGCCAATGCGCTCACAAAAAGAACGTGTACCCAACACAGGGCTCACCCGCCCACCGGCATAAAAGCGCTGCAACTCCTCATCCACGCCGGCATCCACAAAACAACGGTAGCGTTCCTGCCGATACTGGCCGCCGAACAATGCCAGTGTCTCATCCATCTGCAGCCAACCCGGAGCAGCAACATCACCGAGATATGCCGGGTAGCTGGAATAGGGATAATCCTCAGGAAACTGCACCAGCTCGGCATCCACCGGCTTTCGGTGAATATAGCGCGTCATTCGCCCCAGGTAGGTGTCACCGTCCACCACAACGGACTTGAAGCGCCCACGGAACAAGGGGCCGTCCGTACCTTGCAAGCGGTTGTGCACCTGGGTGTAAACACCGTTCAGGTGCCGCATGGCGCGACTAAGGTTGGCCCTGGGTGTACGAATCAGCAACTGATAGCCGTCATCCATCAGGCAGAAGGCATACACATCAACCGCAAAGTCGTGATGAATTTCCCTGAGCAAATCCAGAAACTGTGAACGATGGCAAAGCGTGGGAAAAACCGGGCGATGAGCCGGGCTCCAATGCATCACATGATGCAAGGCCCCTGGATAATCAATGCGAAGCGGGCGCGACATAATCAAAACCTTCCATGATGAGTTGACGAATACCGTGAACTTCCTATTTCCAGTTGTGCCATACCTATTCCACAGTTGTATAAAGTAAAGACCTGACCCCTTGCAGTACGCATTATGTGGACTAGGGTTGCTGTGTGGAGTGAGCTACGGTTGGCTACGTAACAGACTGACCGAATAGTGATGCAACAGTATTAATGCAAACGAATTTCGTGACTCTATTGTTCCATCTTGTTGTTCCATTTCTCTGAGAGAGAACCTCGTTAGCAAACAGCGGTGTTTTACTTAAACTCAACAATGCAAGGAGAAAGGAAATGCGCAGGAATAAATCCATGGGAACAACGGCACGTAAGACGTGTGTTCGTGCCCGCATCTGGTTTGCCGGTACAAATGCGGCACTGGCCTTGAAGAAAAAACTGACACCGGTGTTCTCATTGGCCCTATTGGGGTTGCTGATCGGCGGCTTTTCCCTTTGGGCACCAGCGACCTTTGCGTACACAACCTGGTCCGACGGCTGCCAAAATTGCCACGGTGGATTCAAAGGCGGGAATTACTCATCCATCACCACAGACGACCCCGCAAACTGGGGGCAAAACCTGATGGACGGGCATGTCTCACGCTTTAGCCTGGGCTGCAGCGACTGCCATAGCGGCAACAGTTTCGCCTCGGTAACCCTCGACACCTCAAACAGCGGAATTACTTGCTCCAGCTGCCATGGCCGCGCAGAAGATGATGCCGGTACAGGCTTGGGTGGATCGATGCCGAGTGCAGGTTTGCGTCAGCGCCACTACAACAGCGGCGTCCAGGTTTGCGCAGGTTGTCACACAGCGGATTCCAATCCCACCACTTTCACACCCGTTGGCGAGAACGTAGCGCCGCCAACATTTATCAGCAAGGGCATCGACCCCTGCAACGACACCACCTTCGGCAACGCGGGCCTTGATAACGATGGCGACGGGCCGCGCGACAGCGCTGATACGGACTGTCAGGCACCCGTGGATAACCCGCCTACGGCAGTGATCAGCGCCCCGGCCAACGGCTTGGTGGGTGAAGCCCTGACCTTCGACGGCTCCGGCTCCAGCGATGACGGGGCGATCATCTCCTACACTTGGGCCTTCGGTGACGGCGGCAGCGCCAGCGGCATGACGACCACCTATGCCTACAGCACCGCCGGCAGCTATACAGTCAGCCTGGAGGTCTGCGATAACGCCACCACATCCCAGTGCAGCACGACGACACACGCCATCACCATTAACGACATCGTGGTCGACAACCCACCCATCGCCGTCATCACCGGTCCGGCAAGTGGCACCGTGGGCGACACCCTGAGCTTCGACGGCTCCGGCTCCACGGACGATGGCACCATTGCCTCCTATGCCTGGACGGTCGACGGTACGCCCACCGGCAGCAACATGACCCTGTCACACCTGTTCAGCACCGCCGGCAGTTTCAGCGTGGCCCTCACGGTGTGTGACAACGCCACCACTGCCCAATGCAATACAGCAACACATGTGGTGACCATTAACGACATCACGGTAGACAATCCACCCACGGCGATGATCAGCGCCCCGGCCAGTGGCCTGGTGGGCGAGACCCTGAGCTTCGACGGCTCCGGTTCCAGCGATGATGGGACAATCATTTCCTATACCTGGGCCTTCGGCGACGGGGCGAGCGGCAACGGCATGACGACCACCCATGCCTATAGCGCCGCCGGCAGTTATACGATCAGCCTGGAGGTCTGCGACAACGCCACCACATCCCAGTGCAGCACGGCGACACATACCGTGACCATCACAGACACCGCAATCGATAACCCGCCTACCGCCGTTATTACCGGTCCAGCCAGCAGCACCGTAGGCGACACCCTGACCTTTGACGGCTCCGGTTCCACGGATGACGGCACGCTCGTCTCCTACGACTGGACGGTCGAGGGCACCGCCGCGGGCGGCAACATGACCCTGTCCTGGCAATTCAACACCGCGGGCAGTTTCAGCGTGAAACTCACGGTGTGTGACGATGCCGCGCAGTGCGACACGGCAAGCCATACGGTGACCATTAGAGAACAGGCCGGCGATGGCGAGGCGATGTACATGAACGACTGTGCCTCCTGCCATGGTGACCCGTCCACGGATGAACCGGCGCCAGACGGCCATTTCAAAGTCACGGGGGCAAGAACCTGCTCTATCCAGGGTTCAATCTACGGCACCTCCGTCTTCCCCAACGGCGTCGAAACCATGCGTTTCCTACAGGGTATGCTTAGCGACGATCAGATTCAGGAAATCGCTGATTATCTGAACACGTTCTCCGTAAACGGCATGCAACGCTACATTACCACCTGCTCCAGCTGTCATGGCCAGGATGCCCGCGGTGGCCGTACCGATGAAGATGTCCGCAACAGTGATGCAGAGGAGATCAAAGAGGCCATCCACGACGAAAGGGAAATGCGTTTCCTGGACTGTCTGCCCGACGGTGACATCCATCAGATAGGGAAATATCTCAGCGATAACGATAATGACAAGGACGAAAAAGATGAAGATGAAGATGA
>CAZTPE010000126.1:0-1304 GCA_964614545.1 uncultured Ectothiorhodospiraceae bacterium | reverse complement strand
GAGGATGAGGACCACAAAAATGACGATGGCGACAAACATCGCAAATCACATGACTAGCGCAAAATAGATCTGCTAGTCGATTATCTTTAGCGACAGAAGGGGCGGCACCCACCGCCCCTTCTTTGTTTTAGGGATTACACAGTCTCAGCCAGCTGGACTCAAAACCTCAATAGAATGCGATGACCGAAGGGCATCGCACCGCATGTGATTTGCTGTCATGCCTCTCAAGCCACAAACATATCCTTCTGGCCTGAGTGCGGAATAGTCCTTCGTATGGAGACAGCCGATCACGCCCATCACCCCGTAGGAGCGAGCCATGCCCGCGATTAACCATCAAAAATCTACCACTGGTAACACCGCTCAGTGGCATTGCACACCCCATGGCGCTCCGCGCTACTCATTAATAACGACCCTAAGAAAGCAGCGTTTAACGTCTCATAAAAACACGACTGCGGTAACTGAAAAATATGCGGATGCATGGCGCGACCCGTTCATTGACTGGCTATATACCGTTTAACCCAGCTTTTCATGCGGATCTAAATAGAACATTCTCTTCCAACCTTGTGAATCGGTAGTAGCCAACCAGGGATATGGAATTAACGACAAGATCGAATAATGGACGTGAGGCTGTTTCCCCACCGCATTTCCGCTATCCCCAAGAGTACCTATTGGCTCCGAGGCAGCTACCCAATCCCCAAAAGACACCAACAGTAACTCTAAATGCGCGAAATAATGAATATGCCATTTGGGACCAAGCACGGCAATCACATTTCCACCTTTCGCCAGTGTTCCGGCAAAAATAATGACTCCTCCAGTAGGTGCAATAATGGGCGCACCTTTAACCCCAAAAATATCGATTCCTTTATGCACCCCGGACGTCCCCCAAGGCTCGTACCAAAATGAGTTGTGACTCCAGTCATTTGATGACGCCGCTTGAACCGGGATAACCAAATCTTCCGGCAGCAGAAAACCGGCAACCAGTACGGCCAAAAAACCAAAGGTAATGAATGCTAGAGTTTTTCGACGTTGTTTCATAACATATTACATTTGCGGGTCTACGCGGAGGAGGCGCGTGGGTCAAAGTGAGTATCCGTAGATTGCAAAACAAGCCAGATATCCGCGTGGACACAAAAAACGTGGCCACCCTACATAACTATCGGCCATCAAGATTTCACTCACCTCCCTCTCCATCTTACTTGATCCCTAGTGCAGTGTCTTTTGATCTGGCAAGGACTCAACCAATAACATCTATTAAATAACCCTTTGAACATTATTATAGGAATATTATTGCACTCAAGTGTCGA
>CAZTPE010000125.1:0-7544 GCA_964614545.1 uncultured Ectothiorhodospiraceae bacterium | reverse complement strand
CCACGTGGATACCGGACGCACCTTGCAGACGAGACATCTTGGCCAGCACCAAAGCCGTGTAACCACGGACTGAAGAAGGTGAAGTCACGGCACCGTGACCAGCACGATGATAATGCAGGTACTGGCCAGAAAAGTAACGACGTGCAGTCGTCACCATGCCTGGGCCACCGACATAACCGTCAACCAGGAACGCACACTTGTCAGCGTCTGGGCCGAAAGCTTCAAGGATGTACTCACCACGAGCAATCATTTCAGAGTGGTCATCGGCCGTGATGTTGGCAGAGAACAGTTTGGCCTGGCCAGTTTCGTCCTGCGCACGCTTCATGGCGTCAACAACGAGAGGAATAACCTTCTTCATTGGGCAGAAAACCTGGTTACCCTGAGGCTCATCATTCTTGATGAAGTCACCACCGAGCCAGAACTGGTAAGCCGCTTCAGCGAATGGCTCAGGACGCAAGCCAAGCTTAGGCTTGATGATAGTACCGGCGATGTAACCACCGTTCTCAACCGGGCGACCCAGGATGCGCCACATGTCACTGATGTCCTTGGAAGGACCATCAAACAGCTGCAGCATACGAGGAGGCATGTAGAAATCCTGCATTTGCAGGTTGGCGCAGTCACCCATGCCCTGGTTGTTACCAATACACAGGGTCAGGAATGAAACGATCATGGTGCGGCCGTCAATGACGTTGCGGTCGAACAGGTCCATTGGGTAGGCAAGCTTGATAACGCCTTCGGCTTCGTTGCAGTAATAAACGAGCGCGTCAACGCCTTTGGTGAAATCATCGGTGGTGCATACTTCAACGTTGGTACCGGTAGAAGATTCAGCAGCAATGTGTGCCGCAACTTCCAGGTAACCGTAACCCGTAGCGGGCTGCATGGTATAGGCAACCAATACGTGCTTGCCGCCGGCAATCAGGTCATCTTCTTTCAGGCTCAGATCCGCATAACGATTTGACTGATCCATTCCAATCTCCTTTGTTATAGTGAAAACCGGACTTAAACACGCGCCCGGAATAAAGAAATCACACGCTAAAAAACAGTTATAAACGGTATCGAGAGTGCGCTGGATATGCCGCGCTGCGTGGTTTTTGCCACTCCTCTACTCGATCAGGGTTGCTACTCTAGCGCCAACAACTCATAATTAAAACTAAATACTATTGATAGTATAGATAAGTAAATACTTATCAGTAATCGCTACCGGTAAATATCATGCACCTCACCCTGCGCCAACTCAAGGTCTTCGAGGCCGTCGCCCGTCACCTCAGTTTCCGCCGTGCCGCTGAGGAGCTGCACCTCAGTCAGCCCGCCGTTTCCATGCAGATCAAGCAACTGGAATCCAACGTCGATCTGCCGCTGTTCGATCATGTGGGCAAAAAGGTCTTTCTCACCGAGGCGGGGCGCGAGATGTTCCATTACAGCCGCGCCATTGCAGGCCTGCTGGGCGAGGCCGATGAGGTCATCGAGCAGCTAAAGGGCGCGCGCCGCGGCAAGCTGGCGCTGTCCGTGGCCTCCACCGTCAACTATTTTGCTCCGGCCCTGCTGGGCACCTTCTGCCGACGTTTTCCCGATATCACCATCAGCCTCGACGTCACCAACCGCGAGACCTTGCTGCGCCAGCTGGCCGACAACGAGGCCGATTTGGTGATCATGGGTCAGCCGCCGGCCGGCGACGAACTGGAGGCCGGTGCCTTCATGGAAAATCCGCTGGTGGTCATCGCCCCACCGGATCACCCCCTGGCGGGCAGGCAGGGTGTGCCGATGATGCGTTTGCAGGATGAAACCTTTCTGGTGCGCGAGCGTGGCTCAGGTACCCGCGGCGCCACCGAGCGTTTCTTCAGCCAGCACGGCATCACCCTCAACACCGGCATGGAGATCTCCAGCAACGAGGCCATCAAACAGTCGGTGCAGGCCGGGCTGGGGCTGGGATTGTTGTCACGGGATACGCTGGAGATGGAATTGGCGCTGAACAAGCTGGTCGTGCTGGACGTGGAGGGACTTCCCATCGTGCGTCACTGGTACGTGATGCATCGGCGGGCAAAGCGCCTGTCACCGGTGGCGAAGGCCTTCAAGCAATTTTTGTTGGAGGAGGCCAACACCCTGCTGCACCCGGATCTGCCGGGCGGTGGGGCGTCAGTCGCGAAGGAGGAGTGACAGGAGGGAGGGAATGATCATCTTGGGTTAGTGCGCTATCAATCAGTGAAGATCACAGCGCTCCGGGTGGCGGGATACGAGGGCGTACACCGTGTCATACAGCTTTTCCTTGCCGCGCCGACTGCATTCCACATAGACCAGATCCAGCACCTCACGGCCTTCATCGGCCTCTTTACCCGCCCCCATCAGGGCCTGGCAAACACTGCGGCGGACAAATCGAACCAGCGCCTTTTCTGACATTTTCGGCAGGGCGTGTTCCAGTCTGTCTATCTTCATGGTTTTCTCCTTCATGCTTGCCCGTTACTGGGTCTATCGTCCCGCAATCAGAAAATTCCACCGTAAATCGTGATACGACCTACGTTTTCAGCCATCCTCCGGATGTGGCAATGGCGTGCTTGCCAGATGCGTCGCAAGGGAGAATAATCAAGCGCGATATCCGACCAGATGAGTCGGATTATCGCCCACGTGAAAGAAAAGGAGAATCACCATGCGCAAAACCATCCTGATCGGCGTTGCACTGGCCGCCGCCCTGTTTTCCGCCAGCACCCTGGCCTGTGACGCTATGGGTCCCGCTACCCACATGGGTCAGCTGATGTCCGTTGACCCGGCCAATAACAGCTTCACCATCCGCGACGCCCAGTCCGGCGGCCCCATCACCTTCAACGCCGATGCCGACATCCTCAAGGCATTGAAGGCTCATACCGGCAGCCTGACGGTGGACTATGAAGAAAACGACGCGGGCAACAAGGCGGTTGACGTGTCCTTTTAACAATTCGTTAAGTGTTATCGTTAAACTTGCCGACAGGCAAGCCGAAGAAGGGCGGGTCAACCGCCCTTTTTTATGTGCGTCCCGCAGCCGAGATTTGGCTCGCTCACGGGCGGCAGGTAACATGCATGTCAGATACAGGATAAAGCACCGAACAAGAACAACAACGCCATGAGCCTGATCTCCACCCTGCAACGCTGGTTTCCGCCGCAAAGTGACCTCAGCGGTAAGAGCATCCTGCTCTCCGCTTTCGCCGCACTCATCTCCGTGAGTCTGGTGGCGGTGGCCAGCCGGGAGATGCTGCAGGGCATCGCCGGGCCCTTCCTGCTCGCCTCCATGGGGGCCTCCTCAGTGCTGCTGTTCGTCATCCCCTCCAGCCCCATGTCGCGCCCGTGGCCCTTTGTCGGCGGGCACCTGATCGCCGGCCTGGTCGGTGTCACCAGCGCTCAACTGATTCCCGACATCGCCAGCGCCGCCGCGGTGGCCGCCGGCGGCGCCATCCTCGCCATGCACCTGCTACGCTGCATGCATCCGCCGGGTAGCGCCACCGCCCTGCTGGCGGTGGTGGGTGGTGATACGGTGCACAACCTCGGCTATCAGTTCCTGCTCTCGCCGGTGGCCATCAATGTCGCCATCATGATGGGCTGTACCCTGCTGTACTGGCGCCTCAGCCAGCTGATGCAGCAACGTGTCAGCCGCCGGCCACTGGAGATGGGACTGAAACGCAGAGAGGAAAAATGGCTCAGCAGCGCCCCGGCCTTTTCTGATGAAGACCTGAAGCGCGCGATGGCGGAAATGGATACCTTTCTGGATATCAGCCGCAAGGATCTGAAGGAAATCTACAGTCGCGCACAACAGCATGCGCACAGCCGCCAGCTGGGCAATCTGTGCTGCGGGGAGGTCATGAGCCAGCCGGTGATTTCGGTGGAATTTGGCACCGAGCTGGAAGAGGTGTGGAGTCTGCTGGAAAAATACGACATCCGCGGCCTGCCGGTGATCGACCGCGCCCATCACGTGGTTGGCATTGTCACCGTCAGCGACTTCGTCCACCATGCCGAGCAGCTGCCGCACGAGACCCTGGCCGAACGCCTGGCCCACTTGCGCCACCGTACCACCCGTCTGGAATCAGACAAGCCGGAAGTGGCAGGGCAGATCATGACCCGCCCGGTGCTTACTGCCAACGAGGGTCAGCCCCTGTCCGAAGTGGCGCTACAGTTCACCGCCAACCACATCCACCACATCCCGGTGGTCGACCCGAAACAGAAGCTGGTGGGCATGCTGACTCGTGAGGATGTGATGGCCGCCTGCGAGTGCCCGGTGGACAAAAAGCCCCAAAATCCATAGAAAATGGCTGAAAACCCGCGCCAGCGCACACTTCCGGGCTGGGAAAAACCCAAGCCATGGCTATACTTTAGGCGTATAAGGGTATTACGAAAGGGGGTTTTATGGCCTCAGTCAACATGCCGCGCGACGACGCGGCCATCATGATCAACAGCAAGGCCGTCGCCAAGCGCGACGTCAAGCCCGCCGAAGGCTACCCGGTCACGCCACCGGTGAAGGAAGAAGAGCAGGGGCCTGCGGCCGCGCCGCAGGCACGTGCTCGGCAGCGGCGCCGCGAAGGCGACCGGCGGCAGCGAGACGAACCGGTGCTGCTGGACACGCGCGCTGGCCGTGATCGCCGCAAGCGTGGTGAGCAGGATGACGATGACGACGCCCCGGCCGGCCACATCGACGTCTACATCTGAGGCCATGATCCGCCCCAGCGCGGAGGCACGGGCCAGTTAGAAAAACGCGATCTCCCCGTTGTGCGCACGGCGCACACTACACTTGCCCGTAGTGTGTGCCGTGCGCACATGGGTTCAGCCTGCGGCAGGCACCCGTCCCAGCGTCACCCGTACCTCCACTCCCATCCACAGCCCGTCCTTCGTCATCAGCGACTGCAGCTGTGTCAGGTGTGTACGTTGAAATTCCTCCTGCTGCCCGGCGGGCAACCGCTGCACCACCCCGCGCAGGCCGGAATTCCACACCACCTCCCACCAGTCATCGGGGCTGCGCAGGTGGTAGCCCAGCTGATCCGTGTGCTGCTCGATGGCCTCGAAGCCCGCCTCGTCCATCAGGTGTCGGCACGCCTCCGCTTCCACCAGCCGTTGTGAGGCCAGTTGCTGCTCGCCACTGAAATCCAGGCCGAAGGATTCCAGTGCGGTGAAAAAGTGCTCGGCCAGGGGGGCGAAGGCCTCGGCGGTGAAGCAGGTGAACAGCACCGTGCCGCCGGGCCGGGTGACGCGTCGCCACTGCTTCAGGGCCGCCAGCATGTCGGGCAGGAAGAACAGCCCGAAACCACAGGTTACGGCATCGAAATAATCGCTGCGGAACTCCGGCGTTTCGGCATCCATTTCGAACAGGTCGATATTGTTGAGGGCCATCTTGGCGGCGTTGTGCGCGGCGCGGTCGAGCATCGCCGGTGACAGATCGATGCCCATCACCCGCCCCTGTGGGCCGACGGCCTGGGCCAGCGCCACCGCCAGTGCGCCGGTGCCGGTGGCCGCGTCGAGTATCTTGCTGCCGGGCCTTGGGCTCAGATGGCTCAGTACACGGTCGGCGCTGAAGGGGAAGAAGCGCAGGGCGGGATTGTCGTAGCCGCCGGCGACTTCGTCAAAGACCGAGATGATCTTCTGCTTGCGGGTCTGTGCGTCGAGGTTGTTCAATCTAGCTTAATCCAGGTTTATTCAAAGCGCCCTTCGAGGCGGCGCAGGCGGGTTTCGAGGCTGTCGATCTCGCCGAGCAGGTCGAGGATCATGGCAATGCCGGCGAAGTTGACCTCCAGGTCCCGCTGCAGCCGCAACGCGGTGCGTGCACGGCGCAGGGCCTCGCCGGGGAAGCGCCAGGGCAGCAGGCGCATGTCCAGCGGCTCCAGCAGGCCCTCCTGCACCATTTCCACCAGCACCATGCGTTCCACGCCACAGGCGCGGCTCAGGTCTTCCAGCGACAGCTCGGTGTTTTCGTCCAGCAGCACGCCGGCCAGTACGGTCAATTGTGTGCTCATGTGCTCAAACCTCCAGTGCGGCGCGTGGGTTCATGGGCATCTGTTCCGCCATCTTGCGGTACAGGGCTTCGTCCTCTGCGTTGTGCGGTTCGGGCGTGACCATCTCCAGCACCACATACTGATCGCCCGCGGGCTTGCCCGGCAGGCCGCGGCCACGCAGGCGCAGTTTCTGTCCTGGTTTTGCCCCACGCGGGATCTTCAGATCCACCTTGCCGCCCAGGGTCGGTACCTTGACCTTGGCGCCCAGTGCCGCCTCCCAGGGGGTGATGGGCAGGTCGAGGTGGATGTCGCGGCCGTCCACCCGGTACAGGCGGTGCGGCTGGAAGGCCACCTCCAGATAGAGATCGCCCGCCGGCTGCCCGCCGCTGCCCGGCGCGCCTTGCCCGGCCAAGCGTATCACCTGCCCCTCGGCGATGCCTTTGGGAATGGTGACGTTGAGGGTGCGCTGCTTGGTCTGTACATGGCCGTCCGCGGTCAGGGTGGGGGCCTGCAGGGTAATGGTGCGGGTCGCGCCGCTGTAGGAGTCTTCCAGTGAAATGAGGATTTTGGCGTGGTGGTCGCGCCCCGGCTGTTCGTGAAATCCCGGCCCGGCGTAGTGACGGCGTCCACCACCGCCGAACAGGCTCTCGAAGAAGTCGCTGAACTGCTCGGCGCCGTCGCCGCCGAAGCCACCGCTGAACTCGAAGCCGGCGCCCCAGTCCGGTGGCGGGGTGAAGTCCTCGCCCGGGTGCACGCCGCTGCCCAGCTGATCGTAGGCGACACGTTTTTCCGGGTCCTTCAGCACGGCATAGGCCTCACCCACTTCCTTGAAGCGGGCCTCGGCATCGGACTCCTTGCTGACATCCGGGTGATATTTGCGCGCCAGCTTGCGGTAGGCACGCTTGATTTCACCCTCCGAGGCATCCTTCGATACCCCCAGAATCTCGTAGTAATCCTTGAATTTCATGCCCTGATGGCTCCACAAAATGTTTTTGATCTGCCATCTAGCATGTGGCCGCCAGCGGGTGAATTCAAGAAAGCATTGCCAGCGGCCGCCATGCGCTGCGAATGAGCGATGGTCAATGTCCTGCGCCGGCGCTATCGGCTACTATCCGCCGGCAATCCCCACGGCCTGCTACACTTGCCGCGACCGAACACCATCAACCCCGGGAGCATACAATGTCCAAACACGTCTACAAAATGATCGAGCTGGTCGGTTCATCCCCCAACAGCACCGACGATGCTATCCGCAATGCCATTGCCCGTGCTAATAAGACCCTGCGAAATCTGGACTGGTTTGAGGTACTGGAAACCCGTGGCCAGTTGGTTGACGGCAAAGTGGCGCATTTTCAGGTCACACTGAAGGTCGGCATTCGCCTCGAAGATTAGCGTCGCGACGTAAGCCGGACTTGACAGGACATGGAGCCAGCCCGTATTTGTAATAATAGGCGGTGCGCTGAAGCATCCCGCAAACTATCAACAAGCCACTGAAAGAATAGACATTTATGGGAAAATCACTGGTTATCGTCGAATCACCGGCCAAGGCCAAGACGATCAACAAATACCTCGGCAAGGACTTTATCGTGAAGTCCAGCATCGGCC
>CAZTPE010000124.1:0-7558 GCA_964614545.1 uncultured Ectothiorhodospiraceae bacterium | reverse complement strand
GCTGGATCTGCGACGTGATGGATGACGTGGAAGACACCGCCACCATCGAACGCGTTAAGGGCGAAGTGCTGGCCCTGTGCAAGCGCTTCCCGGTCTACGGCTGATATCAGTCCGCAAATGAACGCTAATTAACGCAAATTGTTTCAAACGGACAGCACCATCCTCAAATCGGGAACAGTTATTTAATCCCTGAGGGTCTAATTAATTCCCCGCAGCTTGCTGCGGGGTAGTTTATTGGCGTGCATTTGCGGACTCATAAAGGCGGGCCACTGGTTTGCCAATGCTGAAGGTTCGCTTTCACTATCCATACGGCGAGTAAAGGTCTGAATCATGCACTGCCCCTTCTGCGATGCCGACGACACCAAGGTTATCGATTCGCGTCTGGCGAACGAGGGCTACGTCGTGCGCCGCCGGCGCGAATGTTTGACCTGTAGTGAGCGCTTCACCACCTTCGAGACCGCCGAACTGGTGATGCCCAAGCTGGTGAAGAACGACGGTCGCCGCGAGCCCTTCAACGAAGATAAGCTGCGTTCCGGTTTCACCCGCGCCCTGGAAAAACGCCCGGTCAGCTCCGAAGACATCGAATCCTCCATCGGCCGGGTAAAGAAACGCCTGCGTGTCACCGGTGACCGCGAAGTACCCTCGCGTACCCTCGGTGACTGGGTGATGGATGAGCTGCGTGACCTCGACCCGGTGGCCTATGTGCGCTTCGCCTCCGTGTATCGCAGCTTCGAAGACGTCAACGCCTTCCGAGAAGAAATCGAACGACTGGAAAAACAACCCAGCCTGGAAGAAAAGCGCAGCCAGATTCCTCTGCTTGATGAGGATGCTGGCGAGCCCGGCAAAAAGGCGCCGCGAGACTGAGGCCATAGCTAACGATGAACAGGGCTGACGATACACGCCACATGGCCCGCGCCCTGCAACTGGCGGCGCACGGCCTCTACACCACCGACCCCAATCCCCGTGTCGGCTGTGTGCTGGTCAAGGATGATGCAGTGATCGGCGAAGGCTGGCACGTTCGCGCCGGCGAGCCCCACGCCGAGATACTGGCCCTGCGTGAAGCAGGTCCAGCCGCACGCGGCACCACCGCCTATGTCTCGCTGGAACCCTGCGCCCACCATGGCCGCACCCCGCCCTGTGCCGAGGCACTGATCGCCGCCGGCGTATCGCGCGTGGTGGCTGCCATGGAAGACCCCAACCCACAGGTCGCCGGACAGGGCCTGCAGATGCTGCGCGAGGCCGGCATCGCCGTCGAATCCGGCCTGTTGCAATCCCAGGCCGAGGCGCTGAATCCCGGTTTCATCAAACGCATGCGTACCGGCCGTCCCTTTGTGCGCTGCAAACTGGCCATGAGCCTCGACGGCCGCACCGCCATGGCTTCGGGTGAAAGCCAGTGGATCACCGGCCCTGCCGCACGTGCCGACGTACACCGCCTGCGTGCCCGCAGCTCGGCCATGCTTACCGGCGTCGGCACGGTGCTGGCCGACGACCCCTCGCTCAACGCCCGGCTGGACACGGACGAGGCCGTACAGCAGCCTTTGCGCGTGGTGCTGGATAGCCAGCTGCGTCTGCCCGCGGATGCACGCATGCTGTCACTGCCGGGGCGCACCCTGGTCTGCTGCACGGAGGCCGCTGATGTGGAAAAGATCGCTACGCTGACGGATGCCGGCGCCGAAGTGCACCGCCTGCCGGCGGAAAACGGTCACGTATCGCTGACGGCACTGCTGGATCTTCTCGGCCGTGAGGGTGTCAACGAAGTCACGGTCGAGGCCGGCGCCAGCCTCAACGGCGCCCTGTTGCAGGCCGGGCTGGTGGACGAAATCATCATCTATCTCGCACCACTGCTTATGGGTGACGCCGCACGTGGCCTGTTCCATCTGCCGGGGCTGGAGAAAATGGATCAGCGCATCAAACTGCAAATAGTGGATGTGCGCGCCGTCGGTGAAGATTGGCGCATCACAGTAAGTAGCCTGGATAAAGCGCAGCGGAATCCGGGGGAAGTATCTCACCCATCCTGAATTCCACCACGCTTCACCCAAGCCACCAGCAAGTAGCCCGGGTTTCGCAAGCTCAACCCAGGCTACAGCACTGAACCTTTTTACAGCCTGACAGGCTGTGTGTTTTCATCGGCTCAACAATTCCTTATCGCTGGAAGAACAGGCCCGCATATAGCCTTGCCGGGCATAGTCGAGGATCTTGCGATCCTCGGTGATCAGAGTGAGGTCGTGGTGGCGGGTGGTGGCAACCAGAATGCGGTCGATGGGATCGGCATGGGCGAAGTCCGGCAGCTGGTTGGCCTGCAGGGCGACGTCGATATCGAGCCCGATGACCTGAAAATGCGTGCGTTCGAAGAAGGTGTTGAGCCAGTCCTTGCAGGGTTGTCCTAGATGGACTCGGCTTTTCGCATCCAGCATGCCCAGTTCCCAGACAGACAGGACGGACAGGCGTAGCCGCCCCTGTTCATCCAGCGACTCCAGTCGCCTGGCGGCTGTGGTGGTGAGCCTTTGACGATTGCCCTGGGCATACCAGAGCCAGACATGGGTATCGATCAGCAGAGCTTGGCTCATTTCCGCTTCTTCCCCGGCGATTTTGTTTTGCTGGGCGCATCTTCCCGGACGGCGAGGCCTGCGTAAAATTCATCTTCGTCGCCAGTGATGACGCTCCATTCCTGTTCGATGGGGGTGATGATGTCACCGGTGATTTTGATGGTGCCGGCCATGCAACCGAAGCCGGTGCGGGCCGGTTCGGCTTCCGGCTCAATGGGCACTACCTTGGCCACGGGCTTGCCGTGCTTGGTGACGATGATGGGCTCGCGGGTGCGGGCCACTTCGTCGACCAGCTTCAGGCACTTGGCCTTGAATTCGGTGGCGTTGATTTTCATGGTGTTTCCCCCAGCACTCAGTCTGATAGAAACCAGTATAGTCTATCTGACCAGTTTTAAATGACCAGTCTGTTTGGGATGAACTCTTGCGGCTCCTGCACAACGCCTAATTTCGGGCCACATGAAGGGTATCCGCCACATGGCCTCTGATGTTGGTTCCGGGGCACGATGAGCTGAGAGACAGGCGGTCTATCAGGTATACACAAAAAATAAGGGCAATAAAAAACGGCCGCGACGCGGATAGCGAAGCGGCCGTTTTGGTTATGACGTGCCGGTCAGGTGCGACGGCGGCGTGCGACGCCTATCATGCCCAGCAGTCCCAGGCCCATCAGCGCCAGCGAGGCCGGCTCGGGCACGCTGGTGATGTCGGTGCTGACGTGCAGCTCATCGTTGCCGCAGGAGGGCAGCCAGTAGAACTCCTGCAGTGTGGCGCCGCCGAAGACGCTGATATCCAGGGCCAGCTCGATGATGGCGTGCTCGGCAGTGACGCTGTCGCGGGTGAAGATGAAGTCGGCTTCGCCCACTTGGCTGCTGCTGCCGTTGATCTCAAACTGCACCGGCTGCTGGGGGTTGATGGGGTCGAGGATCCAGTCTACGTCTTTCCATACGGAGCCCACGGTCTGTGCGGCGGCGGTGTCGCTGCTGCCGGTGGTATAACCGTTGCTGTTGACCGCATAGGTGGTACCGGTGGCTCCCTCGGTGAGTGCGTTGCCGGCACCGGCCACGGCGCCACCACCCACCTCAATGGCGAACGTGCCCATGCTGGTCTCGATACGGATGTCGCCAGGAGAATACAGGCCCTTGCTGCCGGAGAAGCCGTTGTCCGGACGTTGGCCAGTGAGAATGGACAGATACAGGGTAGAGCCCTGGGTCATAACACCCATGAATTCGCCGTCGTAGTTCTGGCCGCCGGAGTTGGGGCCAAGGAACAGGTTATTGGTGGTGTCGTCAGTGTCTTCGATCATGGAGCCCGCGAGATCGCTGCGCAGGCCGCTGTAATCGGTACCGACGGGCTGTGCGCCGGTGCCGTCGGCGACGCTGATGCCCCAGTCGCTCAGGCTACCGTCGATGATGATCGGGGCGGCATGGGCTTCGATGGCGGGGAAGGTAAGGAGGCTGGCAAGAACGGTACTGCAATATAGCTTGGAGTATTTCACGATAACCTCTACAACTCGGTGTTGGATGGCTGATGCCGAGGATTCTGCCTGACATTGTTGTAGCTATAGCAAAAACCATGCCTGTCTTGTATTTTCTTTAATTAACAACAGCTTGTCTAATATTCCGTCTGTGATTCAGCGGGAGGTTAGGGTAGCTGTAAGGTTTTCCGACGGGTATTTGTGGAAGGATATAAGGGTTTTTATGTATCTTTCTCGGTCTTTGGTTCGAAGTCATGAAACGACGGGGTTGGCGGTCGATGGGGGTGGTTTAGGCGCTGTAAAAAATGTCGACGCCCTGCATCAGGATCGATATGCACGGATGGGGTACTCTGCGGTCGAATTTTAGTTGTTTTCAGGCTATCTTCACTTCGGGGGAAGTGATTTGATACATGGCCCGCTATTCGGGGCGTTTTGCAGCACAGGAGAAAAACAACAATGTATGTGGTTGCCAATTGGGTGCCGGGCGCTAGTGTCCTGAATATGCATTATATTCAGGACACTACACTAGGATGATCGACTGGACACGTATCGATACCGTGCTGCTGGACATGGATGGCACCCTGCTGGACCTGCACTTCGACAACCATTTCTGGCTGGAGCACATGCCCCGGCGCTATGCTGAGCTGCGTGAAATTAGCCTGGAAACGGCACGCAGTGAACTGATGCGGCGTTATAAGCAGGTCGAAGGCACCATGGACTGGTACTGCCTGGATTACTGGAGCAATGAGCTGGGCATGGACATCGCGGCGCTGAAACAGGAGGTGGATCACCTGATTGCCGTGCATCCCAACGTGGTGGTCTTTCTCGACGCGGTGCGGGATTCGGGCCGCCGCGCGGTGTTGGTGACCAATGCGCACATGAAGAGCTTGCAACTGAAGATGGATCGCACCCGGTTGGCGGGGCACTTTGATGCCGTCTTTTGCGCGCATGATTTTGGCCGGCCCAAGGAAGATCCGCAGTTCTGGACCCTGCTGAAGACGGCGGAGCCCTTCGCGCCTGAGACGACGCTGCTGGTCGATGACAGTCTGGCGGTGTTGCGCTCGGCGCAGGAGGCCGGTATTGGCCAGCTATTGTGCGTGCACCGGCCGGACAGTCGAGCGCCGGACAAGGACGTGGGCGAGTTTGCGGCCATTCGGGGGTTCCGCGACATCATACCGCCGGTGGAGGGGAAGGAAGCGTAGGAGCGGGCCATGCCTGCGATTTTATTGCCTGCCCTTTAATTTGCGCAGAGGTTGTTGTTTCTGACATCTGTGGGAGCGGCTTCAGCCGCGAATAGATCCCACCTTTCAATCGCGGCTGAAGCCGCTCCCACGGATTTTATTGTTTTCCCATCAGTCATCGCGGGCATGGCCCGCTCCTTGTACGTTGAAATTAGTGGGTGTTTTGTTGTTCTCTGCGCCTGTCCCAGGTCTTGAAGCGCTGGCGGCAGTATTTCAGCAGGGCGTTGTAGCCGTCGAAGTAAAGCTCGAAGCCCTCCTCGGCGGGGGCATCGTACTCACAGTAGTCGTTGCTGTGCTCGCGGCATACCGTGGGTCGGGTTTCGTAGATGCCGCAGCGGCCATCGGACTGCAGGTGCAGGCAGGGTGTTTCTATCAATAGATACCAGCCATCGTCGTCCTTGTAGATGCGTACGTCACGGTGTGAGATCTGCCACAGCAGATGGTCGAAGTCATGCATGCTGCGGGGCGTTTCCAGCTGTTCGGTGAAGTAGACGCAGCATTTCGCGCCCTTGCAGAAGCTGCATTTGTTTTCGCTGGTGATGTTGATTTTCTTTCGGACCATGGCGGTGTTTGCGGTGGTGTTAGGTGGTGTTAAAAGCCCCGCATCTTAGCAGCTTTGCCGGCAGGGGCGACGCTCTTGCCCGTGGCAAGGTATAATCCTCTGCTTGATTTTTTTGTGTTGATCCCAATGTCCCTCTGTCGGGATACGCATGAATGAAGAGGATGTAGCAATGCCGATTTACGAATACGCCTGCAAGGCCTGTGGCCACCGCCATGAAGCCCTGCAGAAGATGAGTGACGACGCCCTCACCGACTGCCCCGAATGCGGCAAGCCAGAATTGAGAAAGCTGGTGTCTGCGGCCGGTTTTCGCCTCAAGGGCAGCGGCTGGTATGAAACCGATTTCAAGGGTGGTGGCAAGAAGAATGCCGACAAGAGTGACTCTGACAGCAGTGCCGGCAGTAGCGACAATGCGCCGAAGAAGGCCGCCTCGGGTGGCTGTAGCTCCGGCGGTTGCGGCTGCCACTGATGCGCATCACTGACCTGGTCCTCGCGTGGCGCGCCGTATGAAGCGCTATCTCATTGCCGGCCTGCTGGTGTGGGTGCCGCTGGGGGTGACCGTGATGGTCATCAAGCTGCTGGTGGGCATGATGGATCGCAGTTTGCTGCTGTTGCCCGAGCCCTACCGTCCGGACAATCTGCTGGGCTTTCACATCCCGGGCCTGGGGGTGGTGCTGACCACCATTATCGTGCTGGTCACGGGCATGGTGGTAGCCAATTTGTTCGGCCGCAAGCTGGTCAAACTGTGGGAGTCAGCGCTGGCGCAGATTCCGCTGGTGCGCACCATCTACACCGGCGTGAAACAGGTTCTGGAGACGGTGTTTTCCTCCAGTGATCAGTCCTTCCGCAAGGTACTGCTGGTGGAATACCCACGCCCGGGCTTATGGACGCTGGCCTTTCAGTCCAGCACCACCGCCGGTGAGGCGCAGACCAAGACGGGCCGGAAGGTGGTCAATGTCTTTATCCCCACCACGCCCAATCCCACCTCGGGTTTCTTCATCATGGTGCCCAGTGACGACGTGGTCGAGCTGGATATGAGCGTGGACGATGGCCTGAAAATGATCATTTCCGCCGGCGTGGTGGTGCCGGAGTGGACGCCGGACGCCTTGCCGGGCGGCACCAAACCACCCGCCAGAGCCGATACGGAAAACGCCGCCTGAGTTGCATCGGCGACGGCCAATCCGTACCATTCCCGTCTTTTTTCTCGAAGGACCAGTCACATGCGAAGCCACTACTGCGGGCATCTCAACGAATCTCACATCGACGAAGAAGTCACCCTCTGCGGCTGGGCGCATCGCCGCCGTGATCACGGCGGGGTGATCTTTATCGATCTGCGCGACCGCGAGGGCATCTCGCAGGTGGTGTTCGACCCGGACACGGTCGAGGCCTTCGCCACCGCCGAGACGGTGCGCAGCGAGTTTGTCCTGCGCGTCAAGGGCCGTGTGCGTCGCCGCCCCGAGGGCACCGAGAATCCCGACATGCCCACCGGCATGATCGAAGTGCTGGGCAAGGAACTGGAGATCTTCAACCGCGCCGAGACGCCGCCCTTCCAGCTCGACATCGAGGACGACGAGGTCTCCGAAGAGCACCGCCTGCGCTACCGCTACGTCGATCTGCGCCGTCCGGCCATGCAACAGCGCCTGCGCCTGCGCTCGTCCATCACCCGCGCCCTGCGCGAATACCTTGATGATCGCGGCTTCCTCGACATGGAAACCCCTATGCTCACCAAGGCCACGCCGGA
>CAZTPE010000123.1:0-7602 GCA_964614545.1 uncultured Ectothiorhodospiraceae bacterium | reverse complement strand
GATGACACGCCTGGCACAGCTCCGGGTCTTTCATACGCAATGCAATCCCTTGGGCGTGAGGGTCATGACAGGTGACGCAGGTTATTACGCCGGCCTGTAGGGGGAGGGTCATCGGTGCAGCGTTTACCGGGATATCCACGACATGCTCACCTGCGTCGATTCTTGTCTGATGACAATTGATGCACAGACCCGATAACGGCTGTATAAGATTGCTGGCCGAGGGTGTGCCGGTGGCGTGGCAGTCCTCGCATTGTTGATGACCTGCCGCCGGCGTTGCGCTGGCGGCAAGTAGTAGTACGAATGCCGATAGCACCATTCGATATTTCTGCATCCGGCTCATGTTGCCCTCCCTGCCATTCGGGTTTGATGAATGCAATGTCCTTAGTGGCTGATTGGATACCTCTTGACTGGCGGCGTCAATGGGGGATTGTTTGGCGACAAGGGGAAAAGGAGCATTGGCCAATTGTGCAGCTTCAGCCGCTACAAAATACTCCATCGAGCAGCATACATCTGCTGGCGTGCTAACGAATCAGTCGTCGCTCGAGCAACGACTGCATATCTCTGCGCCCGTCAAGGACGCAATGAATAAATACGTCCTGTCGGATGACCTCATAGATGACACGATACGGCTTGAAGTGAACCTCCCGATAGCTCACCACACCGATTCGATCCAGCTCGGGTGGAACATGGCCGCGCCCGGGCAATTCGGCAAGCCGCACACAGAGTGCTTCCAGCTGATCCAGCACATGACTCGCCTTCTCTGCGGAGTCGAGGCTCTTAATGTAACGGTAGATGTCGACCAGGTCCTGCTCTGCCTCCTCGGCGAGTCGGACGCGGTAGCGTTTCACCTAGTGTAGGTCGTCACTCATTTCATAACTTATAATGGCCCCATTTTTCACCATTCAGCGTTGCTCGTTGTCGCCATAGGCCCACTATGACTCCGCCTCGCGCCTTGCCTGGTAAAAAATGGGACTCATTCTAATGTTACAAAATGAGTGACGACCTACACTAGAGCCTACTTTTTGTGTGCTGAGTGAGTGCGAGCACTTGCAGGATCTAGGTTTCACTCGACGAGCTCCTTCACATGCCTGCGCACATCCGCAAAGGCCTTCTTGACAGGCTTGCTGCGCCCCTCCTGGATGCTTTTGGAACTTTGCGCCAGCATCTTGAGCAAGGCCAGCGACTCCTGGGTTTGCTCATAGCTAACAATATCCTGCAACACCGCCCTGGCCTCACCGTGCTGGGTGATCACCATGGCCTTCTGCCCTTCCCTGACCTCCCTCAGCGCCTCAGCGGTGTGGCTTTTCAAGTAGCTGATGGGTTTGACCGATTCGCTCAGTTTCATGATATTCGCCGTCTCTGCAGATTCATTTGGTACTAAATATAGTCCATATTTAGCACCACCACAAAGCCATGCATTGGGCGGGTCGTAGCGAGTAACCGGTGGGCCATGCCCACCCTACGGACTTGGGGAAGTGCCATCGGTCAATTGTGGGAGCGGCTTCAGCCGCGAAGGTCACTGGCCGTATTCGCGGCTGAAGCCGCTCCCACAGTCGGTGCAAGCCGTGGGAAGTTCAGGGCTTGGGTTTACTGCGGATGGCCCAGACGACGAAACCGACGATCAGTGCCAGGATGCCGAATTCTATAAATGCCACCCACATCATTTTTCTGTCTCCTCTGCCTGTTTTTCGCCGGCCGGGATTTCCAGGCGCGGGATCGTTTCACATTCCTTGAAGATGCGCCGGTCGCAGCGGGCACAAATGTCCTTGTCGAGGAATTCCGTGAAGATTTCATGGATAGCCTCGGTCTTGGATTCAAACATGTTTTCGTCGCCGACGTCCTTGATGTAACCGCCACGTCGCAGCGGACCGCACACGCCTTCCTTTATTTGAATGAAGAATAGGCGGCCGTCCATGTTGCGGTAGTTTTTGGCCTCCTGGGCCAGCAGTTCGGCGCCGGCGACGTCGATGAAGTTGATGCCGGTGGCCACCACCATGACATATTTCTGCTCCGGATTCCGCTGACGAAAGCCGCGTAAGGTCTCGGCCACGTGGTTGACGGCACCGAAGAACAACGAACCATCGATGCGCACGATCTTCAGCTGCGGGCACTCGGGCAGGCTGGAGTCGGTCACCAGGGCGCGCTTGGGATCCTTGGGGTTCGGCACCCGGGCGACCACCCGTGGCCGTGAGGTGCGCGACAGATAAATCACCAGCGACAGGATCACGCCCAGCAGGATGGCGAATTCCAGCTCCAGGGTAAGGGTGGCGATGAAGGTCACGGCAAGCACGGTAAAATCGCTGTTGCTGGCCTGGAAGACCTTTTTGATATGGTGGAAATCGATCAGCCCCCAGGCCACCAGGAACAGGATGCCGGCCATGGCGGCATTGGGCAGATAGACCGCCAGCGGGGCCACCGCCAACACCACGCCCACCAGCAAGATACCGGAGAGCACGGCGGCAATGGGTGTTTTCGCACCCGCCTGATAGTTGACGCCGCTGCGATTGAAAGAACCGGTGGCAACGTAGGATGAGAAGAAGCTGCCCACGACATTGGATAAGCCCTGGCCGATGAATTCCTGATTGGCGTCAAGGTGCTGGCCGGTCTTCACGGCGATGGAGCGGCCGATGGAGATGGCCTCCGTGAGCGCCAGCAGGGTCACCGCCAGCACTGCCGGAGCCAGTTCTTTGAGGGTATCCGGCGAGAAGTCCGGCATGGTCAACGGCGGCAACGAGGCCGGCAGCGCACCCACGGTCTTCATGTGGATAACGCTGCTGCCGTAAATAGCATCCAGCAGCACGCCCACCAGGCTGCCGGTGAGCATGGCGACGATCATGTACGGGATCTTCGGCGCATAACGCTTGACAAGGATGCCCGAGGCCAGGGTGGCGATGCCGACAATGGTGACGTAGGGATTGATCTGTTCCAGCTGGCCGGTGAAATTGATGAGGATCTCGTGAAAGTGCAGGCCGCGCGGGATCTCCACACCGAAGAAGTGCTTGATCTGGTGGCTGGCGATGAGGATCGCCGCGCCGGCGGTGAAGCCGATGATCACCGAGTGAGAGATGAAGTTGACCAGGGTACCGAGACGCGCCCAGCCCATGGCGATCTGCGTCACACCCACCATGAAGGTCAGCGTGATGGCCAGGGCTACGTATTGCTCCGTGGTGGGCTCGGCGAAGACACTCAGCGAGGCAAACAGCACCAGCGAGGCGGCGGTGGTAGGGCCGGATACCAGATGCCACGAGGAACCAAACAGGGCGGCAATCACCGCCGGTACCATAGCGGTGTAGAGGCCGTACTCCGGCGGCATGCCGGCGATCACCGCAAAGGCCACACCCTGTGGCAACACCACGATGGCACCGGTAAGCCCGGCCAGGGTGTCCGCCTTCAGGGTGTCGCGGTTGACCATCGGCCACCAACGGATAAATGGAAACAGGCGGATCAGCCACAGAGGACAGATGTTTTGCACGGCTTACTCCTCGATATTGACGTCAACAACACCCGTCCGACGGCAGTCTTGCACTAGTGTAGGTCGTCACTCATTTTGTAACATTAGAATGAGGACGACCTACACTAGGCTCGAAGCGCCACCGGCGACGCTCAGAACAGGTCGGCGTTGATCCACATATGGACACCGATGCTGGCGATATAGCCAAGGGCGATCACCGGTGCCCATTTCAGGTGGCCAAAAAAGGTGTATTTACCGCGCGCCTGTCCCATCAGCGCCACACCGGCGGCGGAACCGATGGACAACAGGCTGCCGCCCACGCCGGCGGTCAACGTCACCAGCAGCCACTGGCCGGTGGACATCTCCGGCTGCATGGTGAGTACAGCGAACATCACCGGAATATTGTCGACAATGGCCGACAGCACACCCACGGCGACGTTGGCGGCGGTAGCGCCCCACTGGGTGTACATGAGTTCCGAGGCCAGGCCCAGATAGCCGATAAAACCCAGGCCGCCCACACACAGCACCACGCCGTAGAAAAACAGCAGGGTATCCCACTCGGCGCGCGCCACCTTGTTGAAGACGTCGAAAGGCACCACTTCGCCCATGCGGCCGTTACCGTTACCGGCGTATTCATCGATACGGGGGGTCTTCTTCAGGAAGTAACCAAAGAATTGCAGGTAGCTCAGCCCGGTGAGCATGCCGATCACCGGCGGCAAATGCAGGAAGTTGTGAAAGCTGACGGCGGTGGCGATGGTCAGCAGGAACAGGCCGATGATGCGCCGCGCACCACGCTTCATGGGCACCATTTCATCGCTGGCGGTGGGCTGCTCGTCGGGGATGGCGAAGTGCATGATGGCGGCCGGCACCACAAAATTGACCACCGAGGGCACGAACAGGGCGAAGAAACCCCAGAACTCCACCATGCCCTTCTGCCACACCATCAGGGTGGTGATATCACCGAAGGGGCTGAAGGCGCCACCGGCATTGGCGGCGACAACGATATTGATGCAGGCGGCGCTGACGAAGCGGGTGTTGTCACCACCCACCGCCAACACCACGGCGCACATCAGCAGGGCGGTGGTGAGGTTGTCCGCCACCGGCGAAATAAAGAAGGCGAGGATACCGGTCAGCCAAAACAGCTGGCGAAAACTGAAGCCCTTGCGAATCAACCAGGAGCGCAAGGCGTCGAACACCCGACGTTCCTCCATGGAGTTGATATAGGTCATCGCCACCAGCAGGAACAGCATCAGCTCGGCGTATTCCAGCAGATTGTGGCGCACCGCCGCCTCGGCCTCGTGGGTCATGCCGTTGTTGACGTAGACCACGGCGATCATGGCCCAGATGACCCCGGCGGCGAGGATCACCGGCTTGGACTTGCGCAGGTGGGTGAATTCCTCCGCCATCACCAAGACATAGGCCACGGCGAAGATACCGAGGGCGGCATAACCCACCCAGTGCTGGGTGAGATCCAGCCGTTCCATATCGCTGGTCGTCGCCCAGGCGAGACCCGGCAGGCAAAGCGCAAAGACAGCCAGCAGGCTGGCGGCGAGCGTTCTGTTCAAGACGGTGGTTCCTTATCTGGTCTGGTTGGAGACGGGCGTAGCCAACCCTGCGAAGCCGCTGGCCATTGTACGCCTATTCACCCCGCGCCTAAAAAACCAGATTCATCATCAACATCATGACCACCAGGAAGAGGATGGTCATGATGCCACCGGCCTTCATGAAATCCGGCACACTGTAACCCGCCGGGCCCATGATCAGGGCATTCACTTGATGGGTGGGAATCAGGAAGGAGTTGGAGGTAGCAATGGCGACGGTGAGGGCAAATACCGCCGGATCACCACCCGCGCCGATGGCGATATTCACCGCCAGCGGCACCAACAGCACGGTGGCGCCGACATTGGACATCACCAGAGTAAAGAACGTCGCCAGCAGCGCCACCGAGGCCTGAATCACCCACAGGGGCATGTCGCCCACCACCGACAGGGTCTGATCGGCGATCCACTTGGCGGTGCCGGACGTCTCCACGGTAAGGCCCAGTGGGATCAGGCTGGCGAGCAGGAACACCGTCTTCCATGACACCGCCCGGTAGGCCTCCTCAATCTTGATCACACCGGAGAGGATCATCCCCAGCGCGCCGGTGAGCAGGGCCACGGACAGACGCAGGTCGGTGAACAGCACCATCGACAGGGCAATGCCGAAGAACAGCAACGCGGCCCCCACCTTCTGCGGGCGCGATTCCTCATGTGGGTATTCGGTAGTGACCACCACGAAATCACGGTTTTTCTCCAGCCGCGCCAGGGCATCCCAGGTAGTGTGTACAACCAGGGTATCGCCAGCCTGCAGCGGCAGATCACGGATACCCTCGCCCTCACGCAGGGTCTTGCCGACACGGTGCAGGGCGACCATGGCAATGCCGTAGGTCTTACGCATCCACACGTCGCGCGCGCTCTTGCCGATGAGGCTGGAGCCGGGCGGAATCACCACCTCGGCAATACCGGCCCTGCCCGCGGACAGGGCCTCGGAAAAAGTCTCCAGGTCGGGGCGCTGCTCCAGGCCGAATTTTTTGACGAAGGCCTTGAGGTGTTCCGGCGAGGCCAGGATGCCCAGGATACTGCCCGCCCCAATACCCACATCACGTGCCAGACCACCGGGGCCGATGCGTAGGTCGTCGGCGCCACGTTGCGCGGCAATAACACGAATCTTGTAGGCATGCTCCACATCATCGAGCAAATGCCCGACCAGCTCGCTTTCCGCCGGTACGCGTACCTCGAACAGGGCGTAGTCCAGGCCATAAGTGCCCTGAAAATAATTCATCGTGGATGAACCGGTAGCGGCATCCTCTTTTATCGCCGTCACCGGCAGCACGAAACGCCCGGCGATGACGAAATAGAGGATACCCGTGACCACCAGCGCGAGACCGATGGGCGTCACCGAAAACAGCGACCAGGTCTCCATCTGCTGCGCTTGGGGCAGGCCCTGATTGGAGGTCAGGATCAGGTCGTTGAGCAGGATCAGCGGGCTGGAGCCCACCATGGTCACAGTGCCGCCGAGGATGGCGCAGAAACCCATGGGCATCAGCAGGCGCGACATGGGCAGGCCTGAGCGCGCCGAGATACGGCTCACCACCGGCAGGAACAGGGCCGCCGCACCCACGTTCTGCATGAACGAGGAGATGAACGCCACGGTGCTGGAAATGATCGGGATAATACGCGTCTCGGTGGTACCGCCGACCTTGAGAATGAAGGACGCCACCCGGGTCATCAGACCGGTCTTGTCGAGGCCGGCGCCGATGACCATCACCGCGATAATCGACATTACCGCATTGGAGGCAAAGCCATCGAACAGATGCTGGTTGTCCACCAGTCCCTGCTCCAGACCCATGACCGGGGCAAACAAGCTGGTCAGGCCCAGCAGCACCATAATGGAGACCGCCGCCACGTCCACGCCGACGATCTCGAAGGCGAACAGATAAATCGTCAACAGCAGGATAGCCATAACCCAGGCCACTTCAATACTGGGCACCACGCTGGCCAGATAGAAACCAAAAAGGGTAAAGATCACACCGGCAATGATGCGTTTGATCAGGGTATTTTTATCCTTGTCGCCCAAAAACCCTTCCTCCCCATTGGTGGCTGGAGCGCGGCGTGGTTACCATTTAGCTTAGCAATTAATAATACACTAATTTAAAAACCCTCCAAATCAGTCCAATTTATAGGGAACATGAATTTTCTTGGGGAATATGTTGCCGGGAGTCTTTGTAAGGGGTGATTGCGTGCCGGGTAGAAGCGGGCCATGCCCGCGATAAAATTGCCGCTGTTTTGGCATTGTGGGAGTGGCTTCAGCCGTGAAGGAAGCCGGAACCGTATTCGCGGCTGAAGCCGCTCCCACAGGTTAATGATTAATGGCTCCCCTGCCACCGGGGAAACAGGTAGCTTGGTTACTCTTCGCTGCAACGCTCAAACAATAAATCCCACACCCCGTGCCCGAGGCGCTGGCCACGTCGCTCGAACTTGGTCAGGGGGCGCCACTCGGGGCGGGGGGAATATTCGCCTTCTCCGGCAACATTGCGAAACCCGGGGACGCTACTGAGCACGGCTATCATTTGTTTCGCGTAGTCCTGCCAGTCGGTGGCGAGGTGGAATACC
>CAZTPE010000122.1:0-7639 GCA_964614545.1 uncultured Ectothiorhodospiraceae bacterium | reverse complement strand
CACAGTTTGCAGTAATTTTTGAAGACGATGCCCCCGCGGATGACCGGTTTCGAAAGCTCTTTCTTCACTGCCTTGCGAGTATCCGCCTGTGAGACAGTGTTCAGTAGGGTAACGCTGAAAAGGCACAGCACCACCATTAGGCTGGTGGAAAGCTTTCTGGTCATTTCACTGTGACCTCCATATACATCTCCGGATGAATGGCGCATTCCACTTCCGCCATCCCGGCCTTGTCAAAGGTAACAGTCTTGGACTGTCCCTTGGGGAAGGAACCCAGGTCAAAGGTCTTCAGGTCTGACAATGAGAAAATATTGTGGAAGAAAGGATCATCGTTTCTGAAGCGAAGGGTATCGCCGGCATTGATAGTAATGGCCTCAACCTTGTTGCCCTCGACAACGAAGGTTTTGTCGTGCTGGTCAACGACAATTTCGGCGGCCTGTGCAGTGGTCGCAGCGAGCATGGCGGCGATGATGAAGGCGCCGTGAAGCAATTTCTGTTTTGACTGAGTTTGCATGATTATCTCCTTGATTTTGCAATTATTCGACGGGCAGGCGGGGCAGTGTGACCGGTGCGGGTTCACCCGTTAGTGCCTTCATAAAGGCCACCAGGCCGGCCTTTTCGCGGGCATTCAAATGCAGGGGCTGCATGTTGGGGTCAAGATTATCCTTTGTGTCGCCACCCCGGTTGTAGTGATCAATAACTTCTTCCAGCGTTTTGTACATGCCGTTGTGCATATAGGGGGCGGTAAGCTCGACATCCCGCAGGGTGGGTGTCTTAAAGGCGCCCTTGAGAATCTTGACCTTGCGAATGCCATAGCGGCCTGGATCGTCATCGCCCTTCAGGCCCAGATTGTGGAAGCCATTGTCGGTAAAGTTGAAGCCGCCATGGCACAGCACGCAGCGACCCTTGCCGAGGAATACCTCGAAGCCCTGCTGGGCCGTCTTGCTCATGGCGTGAGTTTCACCCTTCACCCAACGATCAAAGGGTGACTCTGTGGAAACGATGGTGCGCTCGTAGGTCGCAATGGCCTTGGCGAGGGTCTTCTTCGTGATGCCCTCGCCCGGATAGGCATCTTCAAAGGCATCGCGATAGCCCTTGAGGGCGGAAAGCTCCTTGATGACTTCATCCAGATCCTGGTTCATTTCACCCGCGGCCTTAATCGGGCCCAGGGCCTGTTTTTCCAGCGTCCGTGCTCGGCCGTCCCAGAACTGCAGTGGCTGATAGGCGGTATTGAGGATGGTGGGTGTCGCGCGTCCCAGGACACCCATGCCATGGCCAATGGCGGTGGGCAGGCCATCGGACCAGCCGAGGGCCGGATTATGGCAGGTGCCACAACTGATCCAGTTGGAGCCAGAGAGACGGGGATCGAAGAACAGCATCTTTCCCAGTTCGGTGCGTGCTGTGGTAATGCGGTTGTTGTCCGGCTGGGGAATTTCGGCAGGCCTCAGAAAGCTGCTGTAGTCTTCGGCAGCCTGTACGCTCATAGCGGCTGTGCCCAGGCAGGTAATAAACAGTACCTTACGAGCCATGCGGGTAAGCGTGGAATGTGTTTTCATGAGGTCTCCTCTCTCTTTCTCGCTGATCATTTTTCTGCTTGTAATAGTTGCAGAATGAAATTAATTTCTTGCAAACCTAACAGATATTAGGCCATTAAAGTAAATATGCCAGTGACTTTGCCGTCATCCAGGGTGTTTTGCGGTTACAGGTTAAATCTGTCGACGACCTTGTTCAGATCCGTGGCGGCGGCATCCAGATTGCCTGACAACTCACTGAGTTCAATGGTTTGCTGGTTGGCGTCCGATGAGACATCGACCAGGGCCGAGACGGTTGATGTGATGCGTTGTACGGCCTGACCCTGCGACACCATCAGATCGTCCACCTCCATCATGCTGGTACGCATTTCCTGCACACGCTGGCTGCTAAGGGTGGTTTCATCGGCCAGGCTGGTGAGGCGATCTATATTGGATTTCGCATTGCCAACACTGTTTTCCAGGGCATCGACCGTGGTGCTGACGCTGCCGGAAATACCCTCGACCAGACCGGAAATTTCCGAGGTTGCCTCTTCGGTGCGCTTGGCCAACTGGCGGACCTCATCGGCGACGACGGCGAATCCACGCCCGTGATCTCCGGCACGTGCAGCCTCGATGGCGGCATTGAGTGCCAGTAGATTGGTCTGTGATGAGATATCGCGAATGGTGTCGGTGATGCTGGTGACTTCATCGGCCGCGCTTGACAGTTCTCGCGTCGCCTTGGCGGTGCTTTCCATATCCGCCTGAAATTTTTCAAATTCCCTGACCGTCGCCAGTAGTTGTTCGGAGGCTTCACGGGTCGCCTTTGAAGTCTGTTGCGCCGCCTCAGCCGTCTCGCCCAGTCTGGCGGCGACGTTGTCGGTCACCGACGTGACCAGTGCCGTGTCATCCTGAATCTCCACCACACTGTCATGCAGTTTGGTGGAGACTTCATTGACCACCTCGGCCGCTTGCCCCACCTGGTTTGATTGTTCACCCAGTTGCAGGGCGCCGCTGCGGATTTTGGAAATGATCTCGTGCAGGTTGCGAACGGTTCGGCTGATGGCATTGACCGTACGGCCGATCTCGTCGGTGCCTGCATCATCGATATGAACCTTCAGATTACCGTCGGCGATGGCGGTCATGGTCTTTTCGATCATGCCCAGCGGCTTGGTGACCAGGTAGGCTGCCAAAAAACTGGCGAGTATGCCGATGACCAGGCCGATGCCGATAATCGTGGCCATGACGATGATAACGGTATGGCTTTTTTCACTGGAAATACGTTGCATCTCAGATAATTTACCGCGTTCTTTTTCTACCAACTGCAGAGAAAGCTCATCAATCTTATGTGAGTCTTCGATGATGCTGCGCATCTTTTCCATTGCTTCACTGTCGTTATTTTTCTTTGCCGCCTTGATCACCTGCATCTGTGTCGGGCGCAGTATTTCGATCAGCGGCGTCAGCTGTTTGACCTCCTGGCTGTCGGGAAGATTGGTGGCCAGTGTTTGAACCTGCTCATCCAGCATGGAAAGGGCGCGAATCGCAGCCACGGACTCACGGCGGATTTCTTTCTTCTGTTCGGCAGCAATGACGTTGGCCAGGGCACGGCCCAGTTCCACCACGGCGACTCGCGCATTGGTGGCGAGATCGACCCGGGGTTGTGCCTTTTGGACCATGTTTTCCATACCCAGGTTTTGCTGATAGATGGTGTAGGCGCCAAACAGGCCGACCGCCAGAATCAGTAAAATATACAAGCCTGACAGGCTGAGTATCTTGGTACGCCAGCCAATATGGGATAGACCTTTTACGAGAGTCTTTAACACGATGGGTTCCTCTGAAATGCTCTGTAGTTCATTTGTTTCATATGACGTATTTCTGGCCAGGGTCGTTTACGGGTTGATGGTCCTGGCATGCTTTTCCGGCGTTTTCCTGATGAAGTACACCAGGTCATCGATATTTTTGGCTGACAATTCTTCACCGAATGGTGGCATGTGCTTGCTCATGGAATTATTTTCACCGCCAGAGGTAATTATCTTGCGCAGGTATTCCACCGGACGATCTGAATAAATTCCCAAGGTGAAATTACTGGGCAGCTGGGTTTTCAGTTTGCGATACAGCCGTTTGACCATACGACCTTCGCCATCGGCATCCTTACCGTGGCAACGGGTACAGTAAGTTGAGAACAATTTTTTTCCCCGTTCATACTGGGCCTCCGCATCGGCCCTGGTCTGTGCCGAGGCAATGGGCAGAGTGGCAGAGAGCAGCAGAGTCAAGGTCAATGTGCGAAGCTTAGCAATCACAAGTTTACTTTTTGCCGGGGATGGACACGGGCTGAAGTTGGAGCTTGTCCATCGTTGGGATACATCTGGTCATACCGAGTTGACACGGCTGCCAGTCCTATCGGCGCTTGTGAGGCCAGATTTAGCTTTTTTTTGCGATCCGCGAGTGCAATTGGGAGAAGTGGGCTCTATAGTGGCGCCCAGCCCGCGCGAGGCAAATAACTGCTGAAAAATAAGGGTTATCGTATGTCCGCACACTACCGATACACAGCGGCCCCCAGCGCCGACCGCAACGACTGGGCCAATATCCGCGCCCTGTTGCCCTATCTGTGGGAATACCGCGGCCGGGTGTTGCTGGCGTTGGGCTGTCTGGTTCTGGCCAAGGTGGCGAATGTGGGCGTGCCGCTGGCACTCAAGGGACTGGTGGACCGGCTGGATGTGAGTGCGGATCAGGTTCTTGTCGTCTTGCCGGTGGGTCTATTGCTGGCCTATGGCCTGGCCAAGCTGGGCAGTTCCCTGTTCGGTGAGCTGCGCGATGTGCTGTTCACCCGCGTGCGTTACCGTGCCATGCGCCGCCTGACCCTGCGCACCCTGGAGCATTTACATCGTTTGTCGCTGCGCTTTCATCTGGAGCGCAAGACCGGTGCCATCTCGCGTGACCTCGCGCGCGGCGCCGCCAGCCTCAGCACCATCCTCAATTACATGGCCTTCAGTATTTTGCCGGTGGCGGTGGAGTTCATCCTGGTCGGCGGTATCCTGCTCAGCCAATACGATGCCGTGTTCGCCGTGGTGATCTTCGCCAGCGTGGCGGCCTACATTGCTTTTACCTTTGCTGTAATCAACTGGCGCATGGAATATCGCCTGGCCATGAACCGCTTTGAATCCGAGGCCAGCAACCAGGCCATCGAAAGCCTGATGAATTATGAGACGGTGAAATACTTCGGCAACGAAAAGCTGGAGGTGGAGCGCAACGACCGCACCCTCGACCAGTGGGAGGCCAACGCGGTAAAGAGCCAGACTTCCATTTCCGTGCTCAATTTCGGTCAAGCCGCGATCATCGCCGTGGGCGTGACGGTGGTGATGTTCTTCGCTAGCGCCGAGGTCATTGACGGGCAGATGAGCATCGGCGACTTCGTGCTGGTCAATGCCTTCCTGCTGCAGCTGTTCATGCCGCTGGGTTTTCTCGGCATGGTGTACCGGCAGATGCGCCACTCGCTGACCGACATGGACCAGTTGGTGAAGCTGCTTGACGAAAAGCCGGAGATCACCGACAAGGCCGATGCCCGCGAGCTGGAGGTTACTCGCGGCGAGGTGCGCTTCGAGCACGTGGACTTTGCCTACCAGCCCGAGCGGCCCATCCTGCACGACGTCGATTTCACCATCCCGCCGGGGCATAAAGTGGCTGTGGTCGGTCACAGCGGGGCGGGCAAGTCCACCCTCGCGCGGCTGCTGTTCCGCTTCTATGATGTCACCGGCGGGCGCATCCTTATCGACGGCCAGGACATCCGCGACGTGACCCAGGCCAGCTTGCGTGCCACCATCGGCATCGTGCCGCAGGATACGGTGCTATTCAACGAAAGCATCGAATACAACCTGCGCTACGCCCGTCCGGATGCCAGCTTTGATGAGGTCATCGAAGCGGCGCGTCTGGCGCAGTTGCATGACTTCGTCGTCAGCCTGCCGGAGGGTTACGACACCCGCGTCGGTGAGCGCGGCCTGAAGCTCTCCGGCGGTGAAAAGCAGCGCGTCGCCATCGCCCGCGCCATTCTCAAGCGGCCGCAGGTTCTTATCTTCGACGAGGCCACCTCGGCCCTGGACAGCCATGCCGAACAGGCCATCCTTGGCGCCCTGAAACAGGCCAGCCACGGCCATTCCACCCTGGTCATCGCCCACCGCCTGTCCACCATCGTCGATGCCGAACAGATCCTGGTGATGGATGCCGGGCGCATCATCGAGCGCGGCACCCATCAGGCACTGCTGGCGGCGCAGGGGCGCTATGCGGAGATGTGGGCCTTGCAACAAAAGGAGCGGGCCGAGGAAGGAGAGGCGTGAAGTGAAAAACGCGAGACGGCCATGAGCGAGGGTAATGCAGCGAAGGCAAGGCCGTTGGGGTGGATGGCCCTGGGCGTCGTGTTGATGCTGGCGGTGCCAGCCCTGGTGGCCGGTGAGGAATTCACCATCACGCCCTTCACCGGCTGGGTCTTCGGCGGCACGGTCAACACCCGCGACGGTCAGCTGCGCATCAAAGAAACCGCGGACTATGGCGTCAACCTGGATCTTCCTTACCGTGGCAGCCGAGCCACCCGGATGCGATTCTCTTTCTCCACCTACGACACGACGGTGGAGGAAAAGCTCGACCTCAGCAGTGTGAGCCGAGACCTGTTCGGCATGCGCGTGGACCACTACCAGCTCGGTGGCACCAAGGTGATTAACGAGGGAAGGATACAGACCTATGGCATGGGCACCTTTGGCGTGACCCACTTTTCACCGCGCGATTCGAGTTATTCCAGCGAAACCCGGTTTTCCATGCACTTCGGCCTGGGCATGGAGGTGATGCTTAGTAAACACCTGGGCCTGAATCTGCAGGGTCGGCTGCTTCTGCCCTTCAATTACTACAGCGGCAGCCTGTTCTGCGGCAGTGGCGGTTGTAATATCGCGGTCAGTGGTGGCTCATCGCTGATGCAGGTGGATATTACCGCTGGTTTGGTGATGCGCTTCTGACGATCTTGAGATTGTAGGAGCGGACCATGCCCGCGATAGTTTATTTTTCATCACAGAAATTATAGTTTTAGAAATTGTGGGAGCGGCTTTAGCCGCGAATAGGGCCAGCCATTATTCGCGGTTGAAGCCGCTCCCACAGAGGTTTTTCAGACATAGTTATCGTGGGCATAGCCCGCTCCACAGCTAAAACCACCTCAACCCCCATCCCCCACCAGCTCCTCCACCACCCGCGCAATGGCCTGGCGTTGCTGTCGTGGCAGCTTCATCCATTTTAGTCCCAGCTCCAGTGCTTCCTTGCTGAGTTTTTCCTTGCCCGTCGCCGGCGGAATCTTACCTGCACCGAGGGGGTGCCTGCCCGGCTCGAAGGCTGCACCCTGGCCGGAAAGCAGCCAGTTGGATCGTGTCTGGGTCAGCTCGGCCAGCTTGACCAGTACCGAGGTGGGAGGGAAATCCACGCCCTTCAGCCAGCGGTCGGTCTCCTGCTGCCGGGTGCCGAGAAGTTCTGATAAGCGGCTCAGGCGGCCTTTGCCCAGCGGCGGGAAACGGATATTGTCCAAGGCGTCGTTGAGTCGTTCGGCGAATGCCTGTTTCTGTGTGCTCATCGTTGTTCTCTTTAAGGGCTGCCAGCAGGATTTTACACCCCTCTGTCAACCAAAGGCTGACTGCCGCGTTAAGTAATAGAAGCATAGCCCGGATGCGGGATGCCGTAGACAGCCATTGCCCCTCGCGGCCAAAATGGGCGCAGGCAGGATTCGATGGAGAACACAGGCTGGAATCAACGCAGGCAATGGATCGTTTTCTCGTCGGCGTGGAACGCCGGGCCTATCGCATGGCCTGGATCGCCACCAGCAACCGCGAGGATGCCCTGGATATCGTGCAGGATGCCATGCTGCGCCTGGTGAAAGGCTACGCGGGGCACCCCGAAACCGAGTGGGGTCCGCTGTTTCAGCGCATCGTGCAGAGCGTGATCCACGATTGGTACCGGCGCAATCAGGTGCGCAATCGCTGGCGACAGTGGCTGGGTTTTGCCAAGGGGGCGGCGGATGATGAACTGGCGGGCGATCCGCTGGAAACCACCATCGCCAGCCAGGCCCCCGGCCCGGACGGGCAGCTGGCCTCGCAACACGCCATCGA